>CBFHCK010000146.1:0-6627 GCA_965653955.1 uncultured Spongiibacteraceae bacterium | reverse complement strand
ATTGCAGGCATTTGTATTGGCGCTACAAGAGCGCGCACTGAATCAGCGTCACGTCAATGGCGTTATCAATGCGCTCCCCCCGCTGATGACGATGGAAAATTTGTTATTTGAATTGCTGTGGGTTGGCTTTCTGCTGCTGACCGCCGCGATTGCGACAGGCATGGTTTATATCGACAACCTCTTTGCTCAACACCTCGTTCATAAAACGATTTTTTCGCTCATTGCCTGGTGCATTTTCGCGGGATTATTGTGGGGACACCGCAAACTGGGTTGGCGCGGCCATACCGCAGTGCGCTGGACGCTGGCAGGCTTCACTGCGCTGGCGCTGGCGTATTTCGGGACGAAGGTCGTGCTTGAGCTCATTTTGCATCGCGTCAATTGATCATCGCGAAAACCGCCACCGTCAGCGCGGTTGCCTGCCCGCTGGTTTTTCTTCAAGATAGCCGCTCGCCGTCGATACAGGATCACGCTTTTTGAACGAGGCCCCTTTAGGACTTCTGTTTCTGCTGCTTTTCGCGCTGATTGTTCTTTCCGCGTTTTTCTCCAGCTCAGAGACCGGCATGATGGCGTTGAACCGCTATCGGCTGAAACATCTCGCCGGCAGCGGCCATAAAGGCGCAAAACGCGTCAGCCACCTGCTCGAACATCCCGAACGCTTGCTGGGCTTCGTGTTGATTGGCAATACGCTGACCAATGTTTTTGCCTCGGCTCTCGCCACCCTGATCGCGATTCGCGTACTCGGCGATAGCGGTCTTGCGGTGACGTTGGCCAGCTTTCTGGTTGGGGTATTTCTGCTGATTTTTGCCGAAGTCGCGCCAAAGACAGTGGGAGCACTCTATCCGGAGCGGATCGCTTTCCCCTTCAGTCGTATTTTAAAACCGCTACTGCGCACGTTTTATCCGGTCGTGTGGGCAGTAAACACACTGGCGAATTATTTTTTACGTATTTTTGGTATTGATCCGGCGCGCCACAAGGAAGAGCCACTAAGTCAGGCTGAATTGCGAACCATCGTTAACGATGCCGGCGAAATTATTCCGCAGCGCCACCAAGGCATGCTGCTGAATATTCTCGATCTCGAACAAATGACGATCGACGACATCATGGTGCCGCGCTCGGAGGTGATCGGACTCGATCTCGACGAAGACGATGCGACGCTGACCCGCCAATTACGCGAATGCGAATTCACGCGCATTCCAGTTTATAAACAAGACATCAATAACATCGTCGGCTTTTTACATTTGCGCTCGGTCGTAAGACTCATCGACGGTCAGGGCCAACTTAACCGCCGCGCTTTGCTCAAAGAAATCGACGAACCGTATTTCGTACCCGAAGGCACTCCGCTGCATACGCAGTTATTCAATTTTCAAAAACAAAAACGTCGCATCGCAATCGTTGTCGATGAATACGGCGTGGTGCAAGGCTTAATCGCGCTGGAAGATATTCTCGAAGAAATCGTCGGAGAATTTACGTCGAATCTTGTCGACGAATCGGAAGAAATCATCGAACAAACCGACGGCTCGTTCATCATCGAAGGCAGCGCCGGCATTCGCGAAATCAATCGCGCGCTCGACTGGAAATTACCAACCGACGGTCCTAAAACATTGAATGGCCTACTGCTGGAAAGTCTCGAAAGCTTTCCTGATGCCGATGTCGGCGTCCGCATCGGCGATTATTTTTTCGAAACGATGAACGTACAGGGCAATATCGTGAAGCAGATTCGCGCGTTCTACGATGCCGATCAGGCGCCCATCTAATTTATCGCGTTTTTTAATCGACTCATCGGATTATTTATTCTCGTTGCCGCGCAAGATTCGACGCTGTTCCGATACGGCAATCACACGTTGCTTTTCCTCATTATTAAGCGATCGCCACGCAACAATTTCATCAATACTACGCCAGCAGCCGACGCAGATGCGCCGCTCATCCAGCCGACAAACACCGATACAAGGTGAAGCAATTTCTTGCAATAAGCTCATCACTCGCTGCGCGCATCGATACGGAGTTTGCTGCGGAAGCGACGGCCATTCTCCACATAATGTGCGGCCATTCCTTCGAGCTTTAACTTCGCCTCTTCGGTTAGTTGTTTTACGACGCGTCCCGGCGCGCCTATAACCAACGAACCATCGGGAATAATTTTTCCTTCGGGAATCAGCGCGTTCGCGCCAATAATGCAATGACGACCAATTTGCGCGCCGTTAAGAATTACCGCATTAATACCGATCAAACTGAAATCGCCGACGGTGCAGCCATGCACGACGGCGTGGTGGCCCACAGTGACATCGCGACCAATCGTCAACGGCGAACCGGCATCGGCATGTAGCATCGCACCGTCCTGAATATTTGTGCGATCGCCAATCGTGATTATGTCGCTGTCGCCACGCGCGACCGCGTTAAACCAGATACTGACATCGTCACCGATATTGACGGAGCCGATAACCGTCGCATTGTCCGCAATAAAATAATTGTCGCTCGCGAAATTGACACGCAAATCATCGAGTTCGTAAATCATCAATGTGTCTCCGCTAAAATATTGCGCAAACGTGCGTCGACATCGAGTCGAGCATCGTAAAGTTTATTCACAAGATCGACGATAAATCCCGCAGTAATGCCCCAGATCGTGTAATGCCGATATTGATATCGCGCCGCGATGCGGACCTCACCGTTACGAATGACGCGATCGGCGCGCAGATTCTTGCGTTCGGCGAAAAAAGCCAGCGGAGCATGAATTATTTCCTCCACCTCGACTGCCTGCATTTGCAGCGGTACATCAACCGATACAACTCCCGCGATCGCCGTAACAGCAAGCCCCAGCATGCTGACTCGCGGAGCAAGGTGACCGCCATAACCAAAGCAATCGCGCGGCAACCCAATCTCTTCCCATGCCTCGCGGAGGGCGGTATCGCGCAGATCGATATCATCGGCATCCGCCTTGCCCCCGGGCAATGCAATCTCGCCAGGATGTGCCGATAAATGCAGGCTGCGACGAATCAGCAGCAAGTGCGGGTCGCTCTCGTCGGTCAATGCCATTAGCACTGCCGCCGGCACGCGCGCAGTCGAGGTCGGGCACGGGTTTTGCTCAAGCTTTTTGTGCATCCGCGTTAAAAGTCGCGATTCCAAAACACTCTCCAGATAGCCGACGGACGGTGTTGCGAGGCCAACAATATAGCGGCATGCTGCAACGAGTCGCGATATGGAATTGCCGCTGTTTTTTCCCTGCCTGAATCAGTACCGGAAGGGAAAAGGAGGGTCACATGGTGAAAGTTGAATTACCTGGCTTCGATACGCTGCGTTATCTGGCCGAGCATGACCCCGAGCGCCTCGAACATTTGCGCAGTGCCCTCACCGAAATGCTGATTGCCCGCTCACCGGCAGAATCGCAGCAACGTTTGCGCGGCCTGCAATTTCAAATCAACGCACGCATCAAACTCGCCGCGAATCCCATCGCCGCCTGCATTGTGGTTTCTTCGATGATGCACGATACGCTCGAACAACTACAGCGCACATTGTGCGAAGGTTCGGAGCAACAAATCGCGCCGCCGTTACGATCCGCGCAAGTTATTCAATTTCCTCGCGGCTGATTAAACCTGCTCCAGCCGCGTGACGTGGAAAGCCGGCTCTTCATATGGGTGTGCCGCGCGCAATGCGTCGACGGCGGCGCGAATTAACGCATCCGGGCAGATTAATTCGATCTTGTATTCAGCGACAGTTTCCAATTCACCCTGCTCGCCAATATAGGGATCACTGCCCGGAAGCGAACGGAATTGCCCCTGACCTAACACCTGCCAACAACAATTATCGTAATTGCCTATCTTGCCGGCGCCGGTGGCGAATACGGCCTGCTTAACCGTCTCCAAATGCGATTCGGGAACGTAGAACGACAATTGATACATGCTCAATCTCCGTTGCGTTCGACATCCTGTCGTGCATAAAACTCGTCGGCGAAACGCTGTAATTCTCCGCGTTCGATCGCTGCGCGAATACCTGCCATATGGCGCTGATAAAACCGCAGATTGTGAATTGTATTTAATTGCGCACCGACCATTTCGCCGCATCTATCGAGGTGATGCAAATAACCGCGCGTAAAATTCTGACACGTGTAGCAATCGCAACCCTGCTCTAACGGCTTCGTACTGTGGCGATGTTTCGCATTGCGAATACGCACAACGCCGTAATTGGTAAACAAATGCCCATTGCGCGCATTGCGCGTCGGCATCACGCAATCGAACATATCGACGCCGCGCAAAACCGCATCGAGAATATCTTCAGGCTTGCCGACGCCCATCAAATAACGTGGCTTGTCGACGGGCATGTTTGGCGTCAAAGCGTCGAGCACCAGCAGCATTTCATGCTTCGGCTCGCCCACCGACAAACCGCCGATTGCATAACCATCGAAACCGATATTTTGCAAACCATCGAGCGATTGCTGGCGCAACGACGGATACATACCGCCCTGCACAATACCGAACAACGCCGCCGGATTATCCGCGTGCGCACGGCGGCTGCGTTCGGCCCAGCGCAGCGATAACTCCATCGAATGTCGCGCTTCGATTTCTGTGGCGGGATACGGCGTGCACTCGTCGAAAATCATCACCACATCGGCGCCGAGGTCGCGCTGCACGCGCATCGACGTTTCCGGATCGATATACACCGGGCTGCCATCGACGGGCGATTTGAACGACACACCCTGCTCGGTGATTTTGCGTAATTCGCCGAGACTCCACACCTGAAAGCCGCCCGAGTCGGTGAGAATCGGCTTTTGCCAATTGATGAAATCGTGCAGATCGCCGTGCGCTTTCACCACTTCGGTGCCAGGCCGCAGCATTAAATGGAACGTATTGCCGAGAATAATTTCCGCGCCGATCGCTTCGATATCGCGCTGCAGTATCGCTTTCACCGTGCCGTAAGTACCGACCGGCATGAATGCCGGTGTTTCGACAATACCGCGTGGAAATTTCAAACGGCCACGACGTGCGGTGCCATCGGTACGGTCCAACTCGAACTGCATGAAACTCATAACGGATTCTCGGACGGAAAAACCAGCATGGCATCGCCATAACTGAAAAATCGATAGCGCTGCTCGACGGCTTCGCGATACGCACGAAGTACATTGTCGCGACCGGCAAATGCACTCACCAGCATGATCAACGTCGATTCGGATAAATGAAAATTAGTCAGCAATGCATCCACGCAGCGGAAACGATAGCTCGGATAAATAAAAATACGCGTATCGCCGACAAAGGGCTGCAATTCGCCGGACGCCGCTGCGCTTTCCAGCGCGCGCACGCTGGTGGTACCGATGGCAATAACGCGACCACCGCGTGCACGCGCGGCATTTACCTGTGCACACAACGCTGCATCCACTTCAATATATTCGGCGTGCATGCGATGTTCGAGAATATTATCGACGCGAACCGGCTGGAAGGTACCCGCTCCGACATGCAGCGTGACAAAACCGAACTCAACACCGAAGTCGCGACAACGCTGTAAATATTCTTCGCTGAAATGCAACCCTGCGGTCGGCGCGGCCACCGCACCTTCGCGCTGCGCGTAAACCGTTTGATAGCGCTCGCGATCGGTGTCGACATCCGCGCGATCGATGTACGGCGGCAGCGGCATATGTCCCCACTGCTTCATTGCATCAAGCGCATCGATATCGACGAATTCCAGTTGATACAGCGCTTCGTTTTTAGCCAACACGCGCACGTGGCAATTTTCCGGCGCGGCCTCTTCTGATGAAGCCAATGTAATCGCCGTATCGGGTTTGAGCGCCTTATTCGCGCGAACATGCGCGAGCACCTGCCGCGGGCCGATTAATCGCTCGATCAGGATTTCGACGCGACCACCCGTAGCTTTCTGACCAAACAAGCGCGCTGGCACCACGCGTGTTTTGTTGAACTCCAGCAAATCATTAGGGCGCAGATAGCTCAGCAGATCGGTGAATTGCCGATGTTCGGTGGCGCCCGTATTGCCGTCGAGCACCAGCAGGCGACTGCCGGTGCGCTCGGCAGCGGGATAGCGCGCGATCAGCTCATCGGGCAAATCGAAATGAAAATCGGACAACTTCATAAGAGGGGGATAGCAGAGATGGTGCCCGGGGACGGACTCGAACCGTCATGTTGTCACCAACGGCGGATTTTGAATCCGCTGCGTCTACCGATTTCGCCACCCGGGCAGGCAGGAAATTAAGCGAGGCGCGATTATAACAACGGTTCTAGGGAGGTCAACCGTGACTGCCCTAATTTATCCTTATCGCAGAAACAATTTATTTTGAACAACGGCTTAGGCGAACTATCTGCCGTGCAGCGGCAAGAACGCCTGAAATTCGACGATCACCGCAATTGTCGACGTGGTCACAACTTCGGCATGGCTACTGGCAAGGCAGAACGCGATTGCTATAGTCAAGAAGCAAAGGCTGCGACACGTTGCGCCGTGTTGCAGTCAAAGATGTAGCTTTCAGGTTCTCTCCCAAACGAAAAATTGATGCCGCCTTCGGGCGGCTTTTTTCGTCTTTAATTCCGCTCATTTCGATTCAACAGCGTCGCTCTTCAATTCAGCGGCGCAATTCCCACCGCGCGACGTACTTTTGCCAACAGTGCAGAGGCCTCCGCCCGCGCCTTCTCACCGCCC
>CBFHCK010000145.1:0-6647 GCA_965653955.1 uncultured Spongiibacteraceae bacterium | reverse complement strand
GTCGGCACGCGCGATTATCTCGAAACGCAGGATTGGCAATCAGCGGTATGCGGTTCGATTCATGCGTACACAACGCTGCGCGGTGCGATCGATAACGAACAAACCACACAGGCTGCGTTAGTGTTGTCGTCGAAAGCGCTCGCACGCAATCATCGCGAACAAAGCGAACTGATGAAAGCGACGCTCGAATCGGTGCGCTGGGATGAGCTGCCGCGTCTGCGCGATTTGATTGCACAGCAACGCGCGCGCCGCGAACAGAGCATTACCGGCAACGGCCACGGGCTTGCGATGAACGCCGCGTGCGCTGGCATGAGTCCGGTCGCGAAATTAACGCACGAACTATCCGGCCTCGCTGGCATTCAAGCCGTGAAAGCGCTCGACGATTCATTGAATGACGACACCGCGCTGCAAGCGCTGGCGGAAAAATTCCGGCAGTTGCATCTCGCACTCGTCGCCGGCAGAAAACAAATGCTGCTGATTGCCGAAGCCGAAGCGCTCGCGGATATCGAACGTGGAGCCGCAGCATTGTGGGGTAGCACCACACTGCCGATGCATATCGATCTGCTTGAAACCGCCCCGTTGCGCAGCGTGACGCGGCAATTGTGGCAGACCAACACGCAAGTGAATTTCTGTGCGAAAGCGTATCCGACGGTTCCGGTCGATCATCCCGACGCCGCTGCGCTGACCGTGCTCGGCGGATTTTTGCGTAACGGTTATCTGCATAGCGCCATTCGCGAACAAGGCGGCGCTTACGGCGGCGGTGCTTCGCAGGATTCGAATATCGCGGCATTCCGTTTTTATTCGTATCGCGATCCGCGCCTGACGGCAACGCTCGATGATTTCGACGCATCGCTGCAATGGCTGCATCAAAACGAACACGATCCCGAGCAACTGGAACAGGCAATTCTCGGCGTGATCGGCAGCATGGATAAACCGGGCTCGCCGGCCGGTGAAGCGAAGCAGGATTTTCACAATAATCTGTTCGGCCGTACGCCGGAGCAGCAGCGCCGCTTCCGCGCCCGCGTGCTCGCAGTGACGCTCGACGATTTAATCAGCGTTGCGCAGAAATATTTGCAACCCGAACTCGCGAGCATTGCCATCGTCACCAACGAACAAGGCAAACAGCAATATCAGGCCAGCACAAAAATCGCGTTGGATATGTTCGTCGTATAAAGCTACGCCGTATAAAGCTACGCCGTATAAAACCTCATCAAAAAAAGAAGCGTACTGAATGGATCATAGTGTTCCGCTGATCACAACGATCGCTGCCGGCTTCGGCATTGCGCTGATACTCGGCTTTATCGCCGAGCGAATTCGCATGCCGGCGCTGGTCGGTTATCTGCTCGCCGGCATTGTGATCGGCCCCGCCTCGCCCGGCTTTGTTGCCGATATCAATCTCGGTGCGCAGCTATCCGAAATCGGTGTGATGTTGCTGATGTTCGGTGTCGGCCTGCATTTTTCGCTCGACGATCTGCTCGCGGTAAAACGCATCGCAGTACCCGGCGCGATTGTGCAAATGCTGCTGGCCACGTTGCTTGGCGTATTCGCTTCCATGATGTGGGGCTGGAGCTGGGGCGGCGCGCTGGTGTTCGGTATATCGCTCTCGTGCGCAAGCACGGTGGTGCTGTTGAAAGCGCTGGAAAGCCGCGGTCTGCTCGATTCGATGAATGGCCGCATCGCGGTCGGATGGCTGGTCGTCGAAGATTTAATGACTGTGCTGGTGTTGGTGTTACTGCCGCCACTCGCCGGCGTGCTCGGCGGTCAGGTAGAAGTCGCCACCACCGGACCGCTGTGGTTGGTCATTGCAAAAACATTATTCGGCGTCGTGGCGTTCATTGCGATCATGTTGATTGCCGGCCGCCGTCTTTTGCCGTGGCTGCTCTGGCAAATCGCGCGCACCGGTTCGCGTGAATTATTTACGCTCGCGATCGTCGCCGCCGCCATCGGCATTGCCTATGGCGCTTCGAAATTATTTAGCGTGTCATTTGCACTCGGCGCTTTTTTTGCCGGCATGGTGATGCGCGAATCCGAATACAGCCATCGCGCCGCGGAAGAATCGTTGCCTTTGCGCGATGCATTTTCGGTGCTGTTTTTTGTTTCGGTGGGCATGCTGTTCGAGCCGAAAATATTGCTGGAAGCGCCGCTCAGTGTGCTGATCGTTGTCGCGATTATCGTCGTTGGCAAAACCCTCGCCGCATTGGCACTCGTACTCGCGATGCGCTACCCGCTCAACACGGGCCTTACCGTCGCCGCGAGTCTGGCGCAGATCGGCGAATTCTCATTCATCCTCGCGGCACTCGGCACGCAATTGAAATTGCTGCCGCCCGAGGGCATGAGCTTGATCGTTGCCGGTGCGCTGATTTCCATTGCGCTAAATCCGGTTGTGTTCGCTTCTATCTCGCCATTGCGCACCTGGGCGCTCGAACGCTCGCAGCTCGCACGCAAACTCGAACAGCGCAGCGATCCCTATTCCGAGCTGCCGATGACGACCGACAGCAAATATCTGGAAGGGCAAGTAGTCATCGTCGGTTACGGTCGCGTCGGCCACCGTATCGCCGATGCGTTGCTCGCGAGAAATATTCCATTCGTTATCGCCGAACAGAACCGCGAGCTAGTCGATACGCTGCGCAAACAAGGTCTGGCGGCGGTATCCGGCGATGCCAGCGATCCCTCCGTGCTGATTCAAGCGCATATTTTCAAAGCATCCATGCTGGTAATCGCGTCACCCGATCCAATGAACTCGCGCAAGATGGCAGACATCGCGCGCACACTGAACCCGACTATCGAAATCGTGTTGCGCACGCATACCGATGAAGAATCGAAAATGATGCGCGCCGAGCAACTCGGCACCGTATTCTTTGGCGAAGAAGAACTCGCGAAGGGAATGACCGCGCACGTGCTCACGCGTTATGCACCGGAAGCACATGGCTGATAGGTAACGACGATGGAAGTTGTCGCTCAAAGAATTTGCCATACCGTCAAATAATTCTATAGACTTGGAACTATGGATATATCAACCGCCGTCATGAATCTCGCCGCGCTGGCCCAAGAAAGCCGGCTAACCATTTTTCGCTTGCTGGTTCAACACGGCCCCAATGGGCTTTGCGTCGGTGAGATCGGCGAGGAACTGGGCATTCCGCCGGCAACGCTTTCATTTCACTTGAAGGAGTTGAATCGAGCCGGCTTGATTACCGCCACGCGCGAGGGCCGCAATATTTTTAATGCGCCAAACATCGCGCTGATGAACGAGCTGATGGATTACCTGACCGAAAACTGTTGCGGCGGGAAAAGCTGTAAACCCGATAAATCCGTTAAAGCGAAACGAACCGGATAATTTTTTACGATTGATAGCATTGTGAGTGAATCGCCATGAGCTCTCCCCGTCGCAATATTTTATTTCTGTGTACCGGCAATTCGGCACGCTCGATCATCGCCGAAGCACTCGTTAACAATCTGCCGCTGAGCCGCGAAAAATTTCATGCATATAGCGCAGGCAGCAGGCCGGTCGGGCGCGTTAATCCATTCGCCATCGAATTGCTCGAAAGTCACGGCTTCTCCACGCAGGAAATGCGCAGTAAAAGCTGGGATGAATTCGCGAAGCCGGGCGCACCGGAGCTGGACTTCATCATCACAGTATGTGATCAAGCTGCCGGTGAAGAATGTCCGTTCTGGCCGGGGCAACCAATGACTGCGCACTGGGGAATTCCCGACCCCGCCGCAGTCAACGACAGCGATGAAGAAAAACGCAAAGCATTCAAAGATGCGCTGTTTGTGTTGCGCCGCCGCATTGAGTTATTCGCGAGCCTGCCGTTCGAAACGCTCGATCGTATTAGCCTCCATCAGCTCATCAAACGTATCGGCGCCGAGTGAATTAAATGTCGATTTCCGCGACGGTGGCCGCACCCGCACCCATGAGTTTTTTTGAACGCTATCTAACGCTATGGGTCGCGGCGTGCATCGTCGTCGGCGTCACACTCGGACATTTTTTCCCCGGTGGATTTCAGGCAATCGGCCGTATCGAAATTGCACGGGTGAACCTGCCGGTGGGATTGCTGATCTGGGTGATGATTATTCCGATGCTCGCTAAAGTCGACTTCAGTGCGCTGCATCAGGTGCGCGAGCACGCGCGTGGCATTGGCGTCACTTTATTCGTGAACTGGTTAATCAAACCATTTTCGATGGCACTGCTCGGCTGGCTGTTCATTCGGCATTTGTTCGCATCATGGTTGCCAGCCGATCAGATCGACAGCTACATCGCCGGTTTAATTTTGCTTGCCGCCGCGCCATGCACCGCGATGGTTTTCGTGTGGAGTCGTTTAACGAATGGCGATCCGCTATTCACGCTATCGCAAGTGGCATTAAACGACAGCATCATGATTATCGCGTTTGCTCCGCTGGTCGGTCTGCTGCTGGGAATATCCGCCATTACCGTGCCATGGTCGACGCTACTCACCTCGGTGGCGCTGTACATCGTCGTTCCGGTGATACTCGCGCAATGGTGGCGACGCGCGTTATTACGCAAAAGTCAGCTGTGTTTCGACACCGCTATGAATAAAAGCGGCACCTGGTCCATCGCCGCCCTGCTTGCGACGCTCATTCTGCTCTTCGCGTTTCAAGGTGAAGCGATTTTGCGGCAACCGCTGATTATTGCGCTGCTCGCCGTGCCGATTCTCGTGCAGGTATTCTTCAATTCCGGCCTCGCGTATTACCTGAACCGCACTGTCGGCGAAAAACATTCGGTCGCTTGCCCTTCGGCATTGATCGGCGCATCGAATTTTTTTGAATTAGCTGTCGCCGCGGCCATCAGCCTGTTCGGCTTTCACTCGGGCGCAGCATTAGCAACCGTGGTTGGCGTGCTGGTAGAAGTACCGGCGATGCTGCTGGTCGTGCATTTGGTCAATCGATCGAAGACTTGGTACGAAGCAGGATTGCGCTGATCTTCGAGTAAACCCGCGCCAGCCAGCGCCCATCCCCTCTATCACGAAGGTACCTCGTACCTATAAGCTGCGACTGACGACACGATTTCAGCGAGCGGCAACAATGAAAAAAATACTCTGCGTTGTATTTATCCCAGCGATAGTTTCATCGATGACGTGTGCGCAACCTCCCGCAAGTGTTTTGGAAGCAGCGGCCCGTACCGAAATATGGGAACCGCAACCGCGCGTCGTTACGCCTGCGGCTACTCTGGCCGATGCGCCGTCGGATGCAATCGTTCTGTTCGATGGCGATGATCTCGATCAATGGTGTTCGACAAATAATTCGTCGAAATCAGCTCCGTGGATCGTTCACGACGGAATTTTTACCGTTAAAAAAGGCAGCGGTAATATTCAAACCAAACAATCGTTCGCCGATTACCAATTGCATATTGAATGGCGCATACCCGGCGACATTCAGGACGAAGGTCAGGCGCGCGGTAACAGCGGTATTTTTCTCGCGAGTACCGGCAAAGGTGACGAAGGCTACGAAATCCAAATACTCGACAATTACAACAATAAAACCTATTCGAATGGCCAGTCTGGCAGCGTGTATAAACAGACTCCGCCGTTAATCAATGCGAGTAAACCGCCGGGCGAATGGCAGTCGTACGATATTGTCTGGACCGCGCCGCGCTTCGACACAAACGGCACACTGCTCTCGCCCGCGCGGGTCACGTTGCTGCACAACGGAATTCTCGTGCAGAACAACACGGAAGTGAAAGGCCGGACACGCTGGATAGGCTCACCGTCGTATAAAGCGCACGGCCCCGCTCCGATCAAATTGCAGGATCATAACGACCCGAGCAAACCGATCAGCTTTAGAAATATATGGCTGAGAGTCTTGTAGTGCGTCGATTGGAATGGCATGTGCATAGATGACACCCGTATCAAAGTCGCCATTTGCAAAATGAGACACGGGTATGAGTACATCGGAATCAGCCAACGTTAAGACCGATCGAAAAAAAGAGGAAAATTCGCCGCGGAAAAAAGCTGGCTGGCAAACATGGGCCAAACGATTACTGACGGCGATATTATTCATCGTCATTTTCGGCTTGCTATTCAACTTGCTAAAAAATCTCGAATGGCAGCAAGTAAAAACTGCCATTACAAGCTTTAGATTGACCACTCTATTGTTCGGTGCCGCGATTGCTCTAACCAGTTACGGCTTGTTTAGCAGCTTTGATTTACTCGCTCGGCGATATACGCAGCATTCGCTACCTGCCCGTCAAATTTTACCGCTGGCCTTCGTCTGTTACGCATTCAATCTCAATCTCAGCGCGTGGGTCGGCAGCCTTGCCGTGCGCTACCGTTTGTATTCTCGATTGGGATTGGAAACAGCCACCATCACAAAAATTTTTACCATCAACATCATCACCAACTGGCTCGGCTATATCATTCTCGCCGGTGTCATATTTTCGACCCGCCTGCTCAACCTGCCCGATGAATGGAAAATCGGCGCGACTGCATTGCAGCTCATTGGTTTTGCGTTGCTAGGCATAGGCGCCATGTATTTGTTTGCCTGTCGCTTCTCCAAACGCCGTACGTGGAAAATCCGCGATCACGAAATTACGTTGCCTACGTGGCAATTCGCATTTCTGCAAGCCGCGATGGGCGCGACCAACTGGATGTTAATGGCATTGCTGATTTACATCCTGCTTCCGCAAGGCGCTT
>CBFHCK010000144.1:0-6696 GCA_965653955.1 uncultured Spongiibacteraceae bacterium | reverse complement strand
GAGACCGCGATCTTTGGTGAACCATCGGGTCGCCAGCGTCTGCGCGGCCATCGCACCGGTCAACACGAGGCCGAGCGGGAGCACTAATAAATACACCGCAATGATTTGCCATACCGCTTGCGCCAATGCGATCAGCACGAGCCCGAGCGAAAAGGTCAGGGCACCGCCGCAAATTAACCAATGACTCGGCAATCGATCGAGCGCGCGGCCAGCGAATGGTGAAAGTAATCCAGATATGACCTGCGATGCGACGATAGCCAGCATGATGTGGCTACGTACCGCGCCGAATTCTTGACTCCACGGTACCACCCACAGCGTGAAGCAGTAGTAGTGCATACCGATACATAGCGATTGAAACAGCAGCGTAATGCCGATGACATTCCAGCCGTAATACCAGTTCAATCTTCGGTACGCGCTGAATTTGAACAGTGAAGGAAGTCGCACGATGGGATGCTGGCAACAGGAACAGGCCAGTCACGATAGCAGATATGATTAAGCAGGCGAAATGCAAAGCGTGCACCGAAATAAAAACGCCGACGTATTGTCGGCGTTTTCTGCGGTACCGCGATCAATACCAGATCGAAATGAAGAATCGAATCACATCAGCTTCGAATGAGTACAACGGTTCGGTGCCGGCAGTTATACCTTTTACACGCGCATCGTGATAATTGTTGTAGTCGAATTTAATGCGGTCCCAGAAAATATTGACGCTACTTTTGTCGATCCATTTACTGCGAAACGGTAACTCGTAACTAACGCCTGCGCCGATAGTGAACGAATCGAAATCGCTTAATTGCTTGTCTCGCGTCATGTGATTCTGCGCAGTTTCGAAGGCGAATAAGTCGCTGTAAAAATCGGCAGCCGATTGTTGATATTTGCGCACGTGGATATCGAACAGCCAGCCGGAGGGTAATGTGTGGTTGTAGCCGAGCTCAACGGTGTGGCTTTTGATATCCCACCCATCCCAGAAGTAGCGGTAGCTGCCATACACGGCTGCGCGATAGTTAGGCAGGTGGTAGCGCGCGCGTAAGGTGGTGGTATAACTGGTGCGCGCTTCCGGGAAAATCTCGGAGCTCCATGAATACGTTGCGCCATCTGTAAAACGAAATTGGCGATAAGGATTGCTGAGATAGCCATCGTCGACCATGACTTCCTGGCTCAGGTTGACGATTAAATTTCTCGTCAAAATCTGTGTCAAACCAACGCGATATTCTTGGTGTAGCGATGTTTCTTTGAAATCGTCGTCGGTGTTGTCTTTAATTGTGTTATTGCTGCGCGTGTAGCCAAAGCTCAGCGTGCTTAAATCGCCAAAAAAATCCTGGCTGACATCGAAATTAAATGTCTTCGATAAATAATCGCTTTCGGAACTGTCGATATAGCTGGCGCTGAGTAGCGCCCGATCGTAGAGATACGTGGCGCCAACACTTTTCTCGGTGCGCTTGTCCTCGAACGGGCTGGCTTGTGTGACGACATCAATCGAGGCGCTGCTGACGTTATCGACGTAGTAGTTGGCATTGACCGAAAATTTATCGGCAATATTTTTACGCACGAGCACTGAAGGGCCGTCGACCTCCAGACCGCCGCCATCGTAGCGATGATAGAGAACGTCGACACGCTCTTCGGGCAATACCGCGGCGAACGTTGTCGAGCAGCACAATAAAAAAAGCGCGAACGAGCGAAAAGAATCAGGGAGGAATTTATTAGTTGCAACCACAGCCACCGCCGCTTCCTCCCTGTCCGCCGCGAGAGCCTTCGCGCACACCATATACGTGCGCGAGATAAACGCCCGATACCGGATCGCGCTCGAAGCTCATGATCGGATCGGCCATATGGTCGCGTTCGTAGGGTTTAACCCACGGCTGGATAGAGCTGCAGGCAGTGCCGAGCAGCGCTAGGAGGATAATAAAAGTCAGGCGTAACATTATTCGCGAATCAATTCCTTGATCTGTTGTTCGTAATCGTTTTCGTAACCGGGTTTATAGCCTTTGTGCAAATAACGCATATTACCGTCACGATCGATCAGCACTGTGGTAGGCATTGCGCTGACATTGTAGCTGGCGCTGACGTCGCCCATGTTGTCGAGCAACACCGGAAAGCTAACCGGAATATCCTTCAATAATTTATTCGCGAGTGCCGAGTCCTTATCGACGTTGACGCCCACGACGTTAAATCCGAGCTTGCTGTAGCGTTGTTGCAATGCGTTGAGGTGCGGCATTTCCTGACGGCACGGGCCGCACCACGAGGCCCAAAAATTCAGCAGGATCACTTCACCGCGATGCTCGCTGAGGCGAATGTTATCGCCAGACATACTTTTCAGCGCGAAATCAGGCGCCGAATCATTGGCGTGGCCGAGCGAACAGATCGTTGCAAATAAAACCGCATAAAAACCGGACAAAAAGTGTTTCGCGACCATAATAATTAACCTCAAAACGGGTTGCGTTTCGAGAATAGCAGAGCGTCAGAAAAACACCGTAAATCCAGTTCGCAATTCCAGATTATTGGCGTGATCTTCCTCGCCAAAAATATTGCGATCAAATAAATAATCGCGGGCATCGATGCGCCATGCGAGCCAATCGTTGAGCAACAACCGATAACCGACCCCTACGTTGATAGTGAACGCACTATCGCCAGCGAATTCAGTGCTGCCGACACCGCCGATCAAGTAGAGCGACGAGCTGAATGCATACTTACCGATGAATACCTCGCCCGGTAACACATTCCAACCGATATCTGCGCTGTAATATGTATATTCGCGATCATCATCGCTGAGCAGATTCGAGCCGCCGCTTAATTTTTCGAAACTGGTTTTATCGCCTTCGGAGCTGCCGTATTCACCTTCGACGAAAATATCTTCGGTGATGTGGTAAGCGAGTGTGACGCCCCACACACCATTAGTGCCGAAATCCTGAATTCCGATGACACCGTAATAGGCGCCGACCTCGAAATTTTCGGTATCGATTTTCGGTGCTTTGATTTCGCGACGTTGCAAGTCAGGCTCGATAACTTGCGCGGAGCGTTTAGGGGAAGCATCGTCGGCAGCCCAGCTAACGAGCGGGGCGCATAACAATGCGCTTAAAAAAAGGCGCTGAATCCGATTTTCCATTCTTCTGCATTCTGGTTGGTGGCTTGATCAGTGAGTATTACATAGTTCCGGTATTGTGCACGGACGAGGAATCGGCGCGTGAGGTAATAACGCACGCCGACGCCCACATCGAACAATTCGTCGGAGCGATCTTTGGATTCGACCAAGGTCGATTTCGGATCGATAAAAATAATTCCGGTTCCGATCGTAAGAAACGGTGAAATCCGCCATTCCGGAAATGGCTGATGTACCAGACTTAGCGTGCCGACCTGGCCATTGGAGAAAGAGCCAAAATATTCGGAGGCTTCGATTTCCGCCGAGATATTACGCGTGAAATGATAAGCGCCATAAACGCTGATGACATCCGCACCGGCGAAGCTGCCGAGCATCAAACCACCTTCCCATCGACGCTGTTTAAACGCATCGAAATCGGGATATGCAACCGCGAGACGTTCGCCATCGGCTGTTAAAGTCTGCGCCATTTGCTCCAGCGATACCCAGCCTTCTTTTTCACGCAATGTGTTTTTGCGCACGCGCACTTTGATCCAGTCGGTACGCTGCTTTAACACTTCCACCTGTTCGCCGCGCTCGGCAATATAAAACACGGGATAGCCGCGGCCGGCACCCGTATGCAATTCGATATACGGTTCGGCGACGCGCACAAAAAATGTATCGCTATCGGCGCGGACAGATGCGGTGCCGAATAGCGCGACGCACAAAAGCGACAGTGTGATTATTTTTGTGCGGAATAACGCAACCGACACGCGGCAATCCTTGTTCATTTATAGAGGAGGTAAAACACGGTCTAGTTTAGCAGGCGATTAGGAAACGGCCGCGCATTACTGCGCAGCCGCTGCTTTCACCACATCGTTGTAATACTGCCCACCGATATCGAGCCATTCCGACAGTAAGCGCAATTCGCCGTTTGTCAGCATGCCGGAGTGGTCTGTCCCGGTTTCGCCGGAATTACCGCAGACGCCGCCATTGAAACAGCCGAAGAACCGCGTACTGCCGATGGCGCTACTAGCCATCATTGTGGCCGTCACGTTGTGTTCTATTGTCGTCACGGTGCCATCCGGATTGTTGATGATGTCGGGCGGAATATCGATGACAGCTCCACCTGCAAGTTGTTGTTGCGTATCCGCCGTAAATAATTCGGAGAATGACAAAACGCGGTCAGCGTCGCGATCGGATGGACTATTGCTCAAATCGAGTTGACCTTTTGGAACTTGAGCCAGCCCACCGGTATCTGCGGGCGCGTGACAGCTCGTGCATCGATTATCGATTTGCACGCCATTGCTATCGAGTACTGGAACGCCGGCATTATCGAACAGCGGTCGCGATCGTTCCCAGATCGGCTGGATATGATCGAGATAGTTGATCACGATGCGGCAACTGATATTCCAGCGTGGTATCAGCGGAGTGGTTGCATCCTCAAGACAGCCCGTTTCGCTGGTAACCGGAATCACCGGTACCTGACGAGGTCGCGCAAGATCATCGGTGATATAGCGATAATCCAACGTCGGATTTTTTTGGCCACCGTTAAATGTCCATTCATCGCTAAAAAAAACATTGAGCGATGGTAAACGCGGCTGATTTTTGTTGCGCGCATAAGCCTCTGCCATGGTTTGGCCGATGCGCGCCGCTGCGAAATTCACGTCGGATGGTGATACGCCGACGAATACGCCGTTACTCGATGTGCCGGGGTTCGAGTCCGGGGCGTTGCTGTCGAAACGGCCGTGCGTCAGCGTGCGTTTACCCGGCGTGGTCGCATCGTGACAACCGGTACAACGCACCACTTCGCCTTCGCGGAATTGCCACCATACGCGGTGACGCGGCGCGATGTTCTGCGCATTTGCATCCAGAATATTGAATGTAATTGGCACATTCGCCGGCACCTGCAAGGCAACCGAACCATCGGCCTCGATCGGGACATAACCGACGATATGGCGCAAATAATTTCCATTAACGCCGAACGCAAAATTCTCGACGTCGAGTACCTGATTATTGCCCGCCGGAATTTCATCATCCGGATCAGGAATCGGCACCGCCTGAATGATTTGCAGAAAACGCGCACGCCGCGTCTGGTAAGCGGCGTTTGCTGGATTGGCTTGATTAGTAATCATGCCGGTTGGCGCCGGCAGACCAAAATTGCCGACGATATCGTCGAGGTTGTATACCGAGCGGATATCGAGCACGGCAGTGTGATTCGTTAGAAGCGTGTTTTGAATATTGTTGCCGTAATCCAGCAAATCGTTGCTGCTACTGCCGGCCTGATTGTCGACAGCCTGAGCAATATTCTTTGCCGGCGACGCAGCGACAATATCGGTATAGATGACGCCTTCGCGTGGGCGCACGATTGATTTTTGAGTCTGTTCTTTCGGATCGAAAATCCACAGACCATAAAGCAACGGTGCTGCCAGCGCATTGGCGGGCATGCTGTTATTGCATGGCAGAATCGTATTGTTAGTGCCGAGATAACGGCACTGACTCCAGCTAATCAACAGCCGCCCGGTGCCATCAAACAAAGGCCACACTGCGCCGAATTCGCCGCCCGGCGACAACGTGCCATCGGTATGTACCGGATTTGCGGCAAGCGATTTTTGTGCGGAGCCTGAGGTGTTGTTGTTCCAGAGCGTTTGTGTGTTATCGCTGAAATTTTTTACATCGATCGCCACCAGGTCGCCACCCATATCCTCCGAGCGATAGGGACGCACAATCGTGGCCAGTCGGCCGTCCTCCATTTCACGCGGCTGGCTGAACTGCACCGGAATGGTGGGATCGTTGCCGGTGTTATGGCTGTGGTAACCATATAGAAGCGATAAATTCATTCCGCTCGGATTGAGCGTGTATAAATTCATCCGGTCGTTACCGTTCATATTGTCCCAACGCGCGAACACCAACTTGCCGCTGCTCAATTGCGAAGGCGATAGTTCATGACTTTGATTAAATGAAATCTGATCGATGTCGGTGCCATCGGCATTCATGATGTGCAATACGCCGGCTTTTACGCGGGGATTTGCAGGTGGCTCCACTAAACCGGAATACGCCGGCGAGCCTGACGAAGTTAATTGCCCGCGGCTCGTATGCTGACGATCCGACACGAATACAATCCGGCCGTCGTCCAAAAAATGCGGCGCGACATCGCTGCCCTCGGATTTTGTTTTTCCCGGAATCACCGGTCGGATCTGTTTGGTACCGAAGTTATATATCCATATGTCCCAGCTCGGCTGATCGATCGGATCGGCATTCGGAATCATTGGTGCATGTAACGCGAACACCAGCGTTTTTCCGTCTGGCGATACCGCGAGATCTTTCACATCGTATAAATCTTCTTCGCCAGGAAACAACGCATCGGTAATGTTTTCTTCCTCTGCATTCGCATCGGCGCGACTACGCACTAGAAGTTTCGCGCCGGGATGAAAATCGAAAGGATTTTGCAGATTGCTTTGTTCGTCGTTCGGAATTGGCTGGGTGGGTGTCGGCCGTTTTATATAGGCAATCGGATATTCGACGGTGCCGGGATCGCTACCCACAACGTCGCCGGCAACCCTGACTCCGCCACCCCCGCCACAGCCGTGCAGCAAAAATCAAAACGAAAAAGCGCCGATCAG
>CBFHCK010000143.1:0-6750 GCA_965653955.1 uncultured Spongiibacteraceae bacterium | reverse complement strand
TAATTTATCGGAGAGTTCACGTGATCGACGAATTAAAAAAAGACGCCGAAGACCGGATGAAAAAAGCGGTCGATGTGCTCGGCCATAACTTCAACAAAATCCGTACGGGGCGCGCGCACCCCAGTTTGCTCGACACCATTCGCGTCAATTATTACGGCAGTGAAGTTCCGCTCAGCCAGGTCGCCAACGTCGGCGTCGAAGATGCGCGCACGCTGACCGTATCGCCGTGGGAGCGCAACATGGTGCCCGACGTCGAGAAGGCGATTATGAAATCCGATCTCGGCTTGAATCCGAGCACTGCGGGTACGGTGATACGCATTCCCATGCCGCAGCTGACCGAAGAAACGCGTAAAGGCTACATCAAGCAGGCGCGTCAGGAAGCCGAGAACGCGCGGGTATCGATCCGCAATGTGCGCCGCGATGTACTCGCCGACATCAAAGACCTGCTGAAGGAAAAGGAAATCGGCGAGGATCAGGAGCGCAAGGCGCAGGACGATGTTCAGAAGCTCACCGACCGCTACATCGCCGAAGCCGATAAGGCGTTGGCTGCGAAAGAAAACGATCTGATGGCAATCTGAGCTGCCATTTGCCCCGAGGCTCTATGACCGATAGCAATCAGGCTGCCGCGTTGAGGCGTGTTCCGCGTCACGTGGCAATTATCATGGATGGTAATAACCGCTGGGCTACCGCGCGCAGATTGCCGGGAGCGGCGGGGCATCGCGCCGGGGTTGAGGCGATTCGCGGTGTGATGCGCAGTTGTCGCACGCATGGCGTGCAGGTGCTGACACTGTTCGCCTTCAGCAGCGAAAACTGGAATCGCCCCAGTGCCGAAGTCGCCGCCCTCATGCAATTGTTTTCGACCTACCTCGGCAGCGAAGTCAAAAAGCTGCATCGCGACAATGTGCGGTTGCGGTTTATCGGCGAGCGCTCGCGACTCAATGCCGGTTTGCAAAAAAAAATGACGGCGGCCGAACACCTGACCGCAGACAATACCGCCTCGGAGCTGGTTATCGCAGTGGACTACGGTGGCCAGTGGGACATCGTCAACGCTGCTCGTCAGTTGGCGCAGCGCGTGGCTGCTGGCGAACTCTCCGTAGCGCAAATTGATATCGAACAGTTCGATAAAGCCACTGCACTGTCCGAGCTGCCAAAGCCGGATCTGCTCATTCGCACTGCCGGCGAGCAGCGCATCAGCAATTTCCTCCTCTGGCAGATCGCCTATACCGAACTCTACTTCACCGATGCGCTCTGGCCGGATTTTGGCGAGGCGGAAATGCAGCGCGCATTACAGGCATACGATCAGCGCGAGCGACGTTTTGGCGGGCGTGAATCCATGTCGATAGCCGAGGCTGCCAGCGATGCTTAAACAGCGATTGATCACCGGTTTTTTACTGGCGGGTGTAGCGTTGGCGGCAATCATCTGGCTGCCGGCGATGTGGCTGGTGGGATTGCTAGCGCTGATCGTGCTCGCAGCGTGTTGGGAGTGGGCGGATCTTTCGGGATTGCAGACACATTGGGCGCGCTCGTTGTATTGCGCGCTATCGATCGGTGCGTCGGTCGCATTAGTGGGGCTAACGGGTCTTGCCACGACAACGCCCGATTATCAGGTAATACGCTGGGTGCTTGTCATCGCTGCGGTATGGTGGGTTCTCGCGCTGTTGCTGGTGAAAGCATTCCCGGCCAGTGGCGCGTGGTGGGGTTCGGTGCCGTTGCGCCTCGCGATGGGCTGGTTGGCGCTGCTGCCGGCATGGCTTGCATGCGTCTATTTGCGTCTGCAAGCCGATGGCGAATGGAAAATCCTGTTTTTACTGACTCTGGTTGCCGCCGCCGATATCGGTGCGTATTTCAGCGGCAGCAATTTCGGCAGGCATAAGCTGGCGCCGGCGGTAAGTCCCGGCAAGTCGTGGGAGGGATTCTGGGGCGGCCTGGCGGCTGGTCTGCTGTTTACGGTCGTGGTGCACTTCGTTTTCTGGCAACAGTTGCCGTTATCCGCATTCCTGGTGATCGCAGCGGCTACAGTATTGGCGTCGGTGCTGGGCGATCTGGTGGAAAGCATGGTGAAACGCTTCCGCGGCGTGAAGGACAGCAGCAATCTGCTGCCCGGTCACGGCGGCGTGATGGATCGGCTCGATAGCATCAGCGCAGCGGCGCCGGTATTCGCGCTCGGCTTGTTACTGGCGGCATGATGGCAACGTTAAAAACAGTTACGGTTCTCGGCGCCACGGGCTCCATTGGCGCCAGTACGCTCGATGTCATCGCGCGTCACCCCGATCGCTATCGCGTGTTCGCGCTCACCGCCAACTCTAATATCGATAAACTCGCCGAGCTTGCGGTGCAATACCGGCCCCGATATGTCGTCGCGAATAATGGCGGTGCGGCGCAATTGCGCATGCGCCTAGCCACCGTTGCTCCCGATACTGAAGTGTTGTCGGGCGGCGAAGGGCTGCAGTTTGTCGCCGCGCATCCCGACGCCGACGTCGTCGTCGCGGCGATCGTGGGCGCTGCCGGCCTGGAGCCGACGATGGCGGCGGTTAAGGCGGGCAAGCAGATTTTGCTCGCCAATAAAGAATCGCTGGTGATGGCGGGGCCGTTGTTCATGCAGGCGGTCGCTGAATCCGGTGCGGTGCTGCTTCCCGTCGACAGCGAGCACAACGCGATATTCCAATGCATGCCTGCCGACTATCGTCGCGGCCTGAGCACTGTCGGTGTGCGTCGTATTTTGCTGACCGGTTCCGGCGGGCCTTTTCGCGACACGCCGCTGGCGGCGCTCGATCAGGTCACACCGGCGCAGGCAATCGCACATCCCAACTGGTCGATGGGTCCGAAGATTTCTGTCGATTCGGCCACGATGATGAATAAAGGGCTTGAGCTGATTGAAGCGTGCTGGCTGTTCGATGCGCAGCCGGATCAGGTGCAGATTGTCGTGCATCCGCAGTCGGTGATTCATTCAATGGTCGAATATGTCGACGGCTCGGTACTGGCGCAGCTCGGAAATCCGGATATGCGCACACCGATCGCCCACGCGCTGGCATGGCCCGAGCGCATCGATTCAGGTGTCGGCGCACTCGATCTTATCGCCCAAGGACGTCTCGATTTTCGAGCGCCGGACTTCGAGCGCTTTCCCTGCCTAAGACTGGCGATCGAAGCTATCCGGCGCGGTGGCACGGCGCCGGCACTGCTAAACGCTGCAAATGAAGAAGCCGTCACCGCATTCCTCGATAACCGGTTGCCCTTTACCGCCATCGCCCGGGTGATCGAACACGTGCTCACCGAAATTGCAGAGTCTGAACCGCATACGCTTGAAGAGGTCCAAACCGCCGATCGAGCTGCGCGTGAATTGGCCGTTGCCTTCATTCGCTCCATAGGTAATTGATGATGAATGTTGTACAGATGATTTTGATCACCGCTGTCACGCTCGGCGTGTTGGTGACGATCCATGAATACGGGCATTTTTGGGTGGCGCGTCGTTGCGGCGTGAAGGTGCTGCGTTTCAGCATCGGTTTTGGTAAGGCGCTGTTTCGTTGGCATGACCGGCACGGCACGGAATTCGTCGTCGCTGCGATTCCGCTCGGTGGCTACGTGAAAATGCTCGATGAGCGCGAAGGCGAGGTTGCGCCTGAATTGCTGCCAATGAGCTTCAACCGGCAACCGGTCACCCGCCGAATCGCGATTGTCGCCGCCGGCCCGATCGCTAATTTTCTGCTCGCCATCGTGCTGTTCTGGGCGATTTTCGTTTCTGGAATCAGCGGCGTGGCGCCGATCATTGGCGCGATTAAACCCGATTCGCCCGCTGCCGTTGCCGGCTTGGCCGAGGGCCAGGAAATCGTTGCTATCGATGGTGACGAAACGCCGACGTGGCAGGCGGTCGATGAGCGTCTGATGCGCCGCCTGGGCGAGAGCGGTTCGCTGCAAGTCTCGGTTAAGCGTCCCGATACCGACGCGGTACAGCAGGTCACGGTTCAACTCGACAACTGGCTGGCCGGACAGGAAGTGCCCGACATGATCGGCAGTCTTGGCATCGAATTGTGGCGCCCCCGCGGCGAACCTGTGATCGAGCGCCTGATGCCGAACGGTCCTGCGGAGCGTGCCGGTTTGAAAGTTGGCGATCGAATAGAAGCGGCCAACGGTGAAGCGATGCCTGATTGGCAAACCTGGCTGGATTACGTGAGAGCGCGTCCCGAGCAACTGCTCAAGCTGAGTGTCCTGCGAGGGGAGGAGCGACTCGACATCGAGGTCACGCCAGAGCGCAAAGTAGACGAAAGCGGCAAGGCGTACGGCCTTGTGGGTTTGGTCGGAACGATCAAATGGCCGGAATCGATGGAGCGCAGTTTCAGTTATTCGCCGCTAAGCGCCGTCGTTCCCGCGTTAAAGCGCACCTGGACGATGTCGGTGGTGACGCTCGAATCCATCAAGAAAATGATTCTCGGCATGATCTCGCCAAAAAACTTGAGCGGTCCGATCACGATTGCTAAAGTGGCGACCGCTTCGGCCCAGATGGGTTGGGAGCCGTATGTCGCGTTTCTGGCTTTTTTCAGTGTCAGTCTCGGAGTTTTAAACCTATTGCCGATTCCGGTGCTCGATGGTGGCCACATTCTTTTTGCATTGCCGGAATTGATTACTGGCAAGCCACTGCCGGAAAAAGTGCAAGCGTTCGGTCAGCAGATTGGTTTGTTCATCATCGTTGGCGTCATGCTGCTGGCGCTGTATAACGATTTGCTGCGACTGTGATCACCACCGAGTGCGCTCTCGTTAAAAGTGTCGCTGGAATAACAAATGGTGGTGTCGATTCAATGATGCCGCACTGGCTGGATTTATCCTGGTAAAAATTTGCTGATGAAACGTCGTCGTTTGTTTTCGGCTATTGGTCTGCTGTTGGGCAGCATTTCTGCGCAAGCCAGTGATGGCTTTGTCGTTTCCGACATTCGTGTTGAAGGGCTGCAGCGTATTTCAGCAGGCACGATCTTCGCCGCCATGCCGATCAACGTCGGCGATCAAATCGATCAAGATGTTTTAGGCGGCGCAATCCGCAGTCTTTTTCAGACGGGTAATTTCGACGATGTGCGCATCGCACGCGAAGGCAATGTACTTGTCGTTGTCGTGCAGGAGCGACCGTCGATCAGTGAAATCAAGCTGGACGGCAATAAGGCGATCAAATCCGAGTCGCTGCTTGAGGGTTTGCAGTAACAAGGCCTCGCGGAAGGGCAAGTATTAAAGCGCTCTACATTAGAAGCGATGCGCCAGGAACTGACGCGTCAATATGTCGCGCAAGGCCGCTACGACGCGAATATCCAGACCGAAGTGATCGCCGAGCCGCGCAACCGCGTATCGGTGCAGATCAATATTGACGAAGGTAATACTGCAAAAATCAAAAATATCGCAATCGTCGGTAACAACAAGTTCGACGATGACACGCTGCGCGATTTATTCGAATTGAAAACTACCGGCTGGTGGTCATGGCTTAGCGGTAACGACAAATATTCGAAAGAAAAAATGAAAGGCGATCTGGAGAAGCTGAATTCGTATTATCTCGATCGCGGCTTCAGCAAATTTCGCGTTGACTCGACACAGGTGTCGACGACACCGGATCGCAAAGCGGTTTACGTCACTATCAACCTGAATGAAGGTGATGAATACAAGGTCGGTAAAGTCGATTTATCGGGCGATATTATTTTGTCCGAAGAAGAACTGCGTAAATTCATTCTCGTGCGCGATGGCCAGACTTTCTCGCAGGCATTGATCACCAATACCGAACAATTACTGACGAAGCGGCTCGGTAATGAAGGCTACAATTTTGCGAAAGTGAAAGGTGTGCCCGAAATCGACGATGAAGATAAACGCGTCGACATCAAATTCTTTGTCGATCCAGGCAAGCGCACGTACGTCAATCGCATCAATTTCAGCGGCAACGCTCGCACTTCCGATGAAGTGTTGCGTCGCGAAATGCGACAGATGGAAGGCGCTCCGGCCTCGTCGGACAAAATCGAACAATCGCGCGTGCGTCTGGAGCGTCTCGGTTATTTCAAAGAGGCGAAAGTCGATACGAATCCGGTGCCGGGCACCGATGATTTAATCGATCTGAAATACAACGTTGAAGAGCAGCCATCGGGTTCGATTGGCGCGAGCATCGGCTTTGCGCAGGGCACAGGTCTCGTGCTCGGTGCGAATTTGCAGCAGGACAATTTTCTCGGCACGGGTAAGCAGATCGGTATTGGTCTTAATCGCAGTAAATATCTCACCGATATTCGTTTCAGCTACGTTGATCCTTATTTCACCGAAGACGGTGTGAGTCGCGGTTTCTCGGTGTTCCATCGCAAGACTGAATTACGAAAAATCAATTTAGCGAATTACACGACCAGCACCACGGGCGGTAATGTGTCATTCGGTTATCCGCTTAGCGAAACCGAGCGACTGGGATTTAGTTTCGGCGCAGCGCAAACCAGTATCGATGCAGGTTATGCAACACCACAGGAAATTATCGGTAGCCCACGTCCATTAAGAGGGGTTGATCACTATTACGATGTTGATAGTAATGGTGTGCCGGTTACCACTACCGCCAATGGGCAGGTAATCGGTCCCCGACCACTTGATCCTGCGTTTTTGTACGATCCTTTGAGTTTCGGCGAAGGGTTTTTGGATAAATACGGCGATCAATACACGACATTCTCGTTTACAACGACTTGGAGTCAGTCGACGCTCAACCGTGGACAATTGGCGACGCGCGGCCATTCGCAAAGTGTGTCATTCGAACTT
>CBFHCK010000142.1:0-6757 GCA_965653955.1 uncultured Spongiibacteraceae bacterium | reverse complement strand
CAGTTCAGCAGTACCGCCGCTACGGCCAGGCCGGCGATAAGCCCCGACCAAAAACCAAGTACACCGCGCGCGGCGCCGAACCATTCGGTCAGGCCGAGTGCGTAGCCCAGCGGCAGGCCGATGCCCCAGTACGCGACCAGCGTGATCACCATCGTTGCGCGCGTGTCGTGGTAGCCGCGCAGGCTGCCGACTGCCGTGACCTGCAATCCATCGAACAACTGGAATGCGGCCGCATATACCAGAATCGCTGCAGTCAGTACGCGCACGCTTTCGTCGGGCGTATAGACCGAAGCGATTTGATACGAGAACAGCACCATGACCGAGGCGCTGAGCAGCGCGAACAGCACGGAGGTCATCGCACCCAACGCCGCGAACCGACGAGCCCTTGCTGGCTCGCCCGCCCCCAGCATATGGCCGACTTTCACCGTCAGCGCCTGACCGAGGCTGACCGGAGCCATGAACATCAGTGCCGAGTAATTGAGTGCGATCTGATGCGCGGCGAGCGTAGTCGCGCCGAGGCGTCCGATCAGCAGCGCTGCGCCGGCAAAAATGCTCGTTTCCGCGAACATCGCCCCACCAATCGGGGCGCCTAGTTTGAGCAGCCGCCACAATTGCGGCCAGTCAGGACCGCGCCAGCCCTCACCGAATAGCAGTGGTAGCCAGTGGCGGCGTTGCAGCAGTCCCAGCAAGATCAATTGCAGCCACATCACGCAGCCAGTGGCCCAGCCGCAACCCGCGCCGCCAAGTTTCGGTGCGCCATACAGGCCGTGGATGAATATGTAATTGAGCGGCAGATTGGCCAATAGCGCGATGACCTGAATGATCATTGCCGGTTTGCTGTTCCCGCTACCGTCGCTCAGCGCGCGCAATACCTGGAACAGCATCAGGCCGGGGATGCCGAATGCAATGCCTTGCAGGTAGGTGCGGCTAAGCGGCTGCAGGGCAGGGTCTACGTGCATCAACGGCAAGAGATGGTGACCCTGCAGAACCAGTGCGGCGCTGACGATTGTAAGGCCGAGGGCAAGCCATACGCCCTGTTGCAGGGTGGCCGCCAGACGCGCGTGATCGCGGGCGCCGACGGCATGAGCGATGTCGGCCGTGACCGCGCCAAGCACGCCGACGCAGAACACAAAGATGGGCATCCACAAGCTGAAGCCGACCGCAACGGCGCCGAGATCCACCGGGCCTACCGCGCCCGCCATGATGGTATCGGCGACGCCCATGCACATTTGCGCAGCCTGACCGACCAGCATCGGCCACGCCAGGTGCAGAAGATCGCGCCAGTCGCGTTGGCGCGACGGCAGAGAAGATGGTTGATTCAAAATGATTTTCCCAGTGTAGAGATTGCGTTTTTTACTTATGGCTTTGGGCGAGCAAAACCGGCTTTCGATGCTAGGGTTGAAGTATAAAGATAACCCCTGAGTTATGACGACTGTCCGAAGAGGAATTTCCATGCTCGAATTTGCCGCGTGGATTGTCAGCGCCGTCGGCGTGCTGTTCATTGTTGCGATAGGTGCATTGCTGGTGATGGCGGCGCGTATGTATGTCGCCGATAGCACGCAACGCCAGCACACCATCCGCCGCAATTTTCCGTTGATCGGCCGAGCGCGCTACGGCATCGAAAATCTCGGTCCCTTCCTGCGCCAGTATCTTTACGACACCGATCGCGACCGGCTGCCGTTCAACCGAGCCGAGCGCAGCTGGGTTTATCGCGCGGCTAAAAATCTCGATAACACCGCCGCGTTTGGTTCGACACTCGATCTGACGCAGCCGGGCACCATTATTTTTGCCAATTCGGTATTTCCGGTGCTGGAGCAACAGGCCGAGCACCCGCGTTCGCTGCCGATCGGCCCGTACACGGCAAATCCGTACCTGCCGCAATCGATCTTCAATATTTCCGGCATGAGCTTTGGCGCGTTGTCGAAGCCGGCGGTGCAGGCGCTGTCGTATGGCGCAGCGAAGGCCGGCTGCTGGATGGACACCGGCGAAGGTGGGTTGTCGCCATACCATCTCGAAGGCGGCTGCGACATCGTGATGCAGATCGGCACCGCGAAATATGGCGTGCGCGATTTGCAAGGGAATCTCAGCGATGCGGCATTGCGCCAGGTCGCGGCGTACCCCCAGGTCAAAATGTTCGAACTAAAACTGAGCCAGGGCGCCAAGCCGGGCAAAGGCGGCATTCTGCCGGCGGTAAAAGTCAGCGAGGAAATCGCCAAAATTCGCGGCATCCCGGTGGGCGAAGATTCGATCAGCCCAAATCGCCATCCGGAAATCAACACCACTGGCGATTTACTCGATGTCATCGAACATATTCGCAGCGTCACCGGCAAGCCGACGGGCATTAAATTGGCGCTCGGGGAACCGGCTTGGCTCGATGAGCTTTGCATGCTGATCAAACAGCGCGGCGAACGGTACGCGCCCGATTTCATCACGCTCGACAGCGGCGACGGCGGCAGCGGCGCCGCACCGGAAACGCTGATCGACAATATGGGCCTGACATTGCGCGAAGCATTGCCGATGCTGGTCGACAAACTCACCGCACATGGGTTGCGCGAACGTGTGCGCGTGATTGCCTCGGGCAAGTTGATTACGCCGGTCAATGTGGCGTGGGCGCTTTGTCTGGGTGCCGATTACGTCAACAGCGCACGCGGCTTTCTGTTTGCGCTCGGCTGCATTCAGGCGATGCAGTGCAACAAGAACACCTGCCCGACCGGCATCACCACGCAAAATCCGCGTTTGCAGCGCGGGCTGGATGTCGAATTAAAAGCCGAGCGCGTCTCGCACTATGTAAAAAACATGCAGCACGAGATCGAGATGGTCGCGCATTCGTGCGGTGTCACCGAACCGCGGCAATTGCGCCGCCAGCATGCGCGCATGGTGATCGACGGTGGACGTTCGATGCGTCTCGATGAAATGTTTCCACCCGCGAGCGAGCCGTTGCGGATCGTGGACAGCGCGTGATTCGGAGTACCGGCGAAGAGGGTTGAGCGGAAAAAATCGGTTCGGTTTGCTAATGCACCATTCGCACGGCGATAATCGCGGCGAATTTTTAATCGAACGAGAAGCATCCTTGATCCGTAAATGGCTTAAATCCCTCACCGGCGCTCCGGCCGCCGAACATGACGGCGGCGATCGCCACCCTCGCACCACTCACGGCACCGACGCAAAAAAAGCTTCTGGCGAAAACGCCGACAGCGCCAAGCGCAAACGCTCGCGCGGCGGCAAAAGTAAATCGGCAGCCGAGAAAAAAACTCCCGAACAAAATTGGACGCCTGAGCAATTTGCCGTGCCTGCCATCGAAGGCAAAACCCGCTTTCACGATTTGGGACTTGACGATCGTCTGCTGCACGGCATCGCCGATATCGGTTTCGAATATTGCTCGCCGATTCAGGCACAGGTACTGCCGCAAACATTGCGCGGGCACGATGCAATCGGCAAAGCGCAAACCGGCACCGGCAAAACCGCCGCGTTTCTGATTACTGTATTCAACGACCTGCTCAACAATTCCATCGAAGAAGAACGTTACGTCGGTGAGCCGCGCGCATTGGTTATCGCGCCAACCCGCGAGCTGGTGCAGCAGATTGGCGACGATGCGGAAAAACTCGGTAAATACACGGGCCTTCGCGTCATTACGCTGATCGGCGGCATGGATTACCAAAAGCAGCTCAATCAACTCGCCAGCGGCCTCGTCGATATTATTGTTGCGACTCCTGGACGATTGCTCGATTTCCAGCAGCGCAAGGATTTGTATCTCGATCAAGTCGAAATTCTCGTGATCGACGAAGCCGACCGCATGCTCGATATGGGTTTCATTCCGCAAGTGAAGCGCATCGTGCGTAGCACGCCGGACACGCGTCATCGCCAGACGCTGTTGTTCAGCGCGACGTTCACGCCCGACATTATTAATTTATCCGCGCAATGGACATTCGAGCCGGTCACGGTCGAAATTCAACCCGAGCGCGTCGCCACCGACACGGTCGACCAGAAAATTTACATGGTCACCGAAAAAGAAAAATTTCAGTTGTTGCGCAATATTCTGAAACAGGCCGATGCAACCAGCGTGATTGTGTTTGCGAATCGTCGCGACGAAACGCGGTGGCTGTACGAAAAATTGAAAAAAAGCGGCGTCGTGTGCGGCATGATCTCCGGTGAAATTCCGCAGAACAAACGCACCAGCACGTTGCAGCAATTCAAGGACGGCAAATTGCAGGTGTTGGTGGCAACCGATGTCGCGGGTCGCGGCATTCATGTCGATGCAGTGAGCCACGTCGTTAATTACGCGCTGCCGGAAGATCCGGAAGATTATGTGCATCGCATCGGCCGCACCGGTCGCGCGGGCGCAAGCGGCACGTCGATTAGTTTTGCGAGCGAAGACGATGGATTTTTGTTGCCCGCCCTTGAGCAGATGCTCGGTAAAAAGCTGGCGTGCGAAATGCCGCCGCCGGAATTGCTCGCGTAAAGCTACTCCGCAATGAAATTCCTGAAGAAACTGCTGCTGACGATCGTCGGTGCGATTGTGCTGTTATGGCTCATCGCGCTGCTGTTGTTTCGCTTCGTCAGCCCACCGCTCACGCTGACGATGCTGATCAGCGTCTTCGATAATCAACGCTGGATAAAACACGACAGCGTTTCGCTAAAAAATATCAGCCCGAATTTACAACGCGCGGTTATCGCCTCCGAAGATGGGCGCTTCTGTTTGCACAACGGCATCGATTTCGATGCGGTGCAGGATGCGGTTGAAGATTACGGCGCGCGCGGCAAATTGCGCGGCGCCAGCACGATCAGCATGCAGGTGTCGCGCAATGTGTTTTTATGGACCGGCGGGGGTGTAGTTCGCAAAGCACTCGAAGCACCGCTTGCGCTCGCGCTCGATGCGGCGTGGACGAAGCGACACATTCTCGAAATTTATCTGAACATTGCCGAATGGGGCCCCGGCGTATTCGGCGCTGAAGCGGCCGCGCAATATTATTTTCGCAAACCGGCGTCGCAATTATCGAGTCTCGAAGCCGCACGCCTCGCGGCCATTTTGCCGAATCCGATTCGCTGGAACGCGGCCAAACCGACCGCGTATATCTCGCGCCGCACCAGCATCATTCAAACACGCATGCTGCAATTGAATCGCACGCAGTTGAGTTGCGTCGCGCGCTAAACCGCTTGTAGCCACCGCCATCAGCGGCTAAGGTTTTTCGCGCGCATTACGCGATTAATTTTCTCCAATACATAACATTCTTAATTAAGGAAGCGAACGTGTCGCAAGCCTCGAATAACCTGGCCGCTTATATCTGGTCGCTCGCTGATCTGCTACGTGGCGATTTCAAGCAAAGTCAGTATGGCCGCATCATCCTGCCGTTTACGCTGCTGCGTCGTCTCGAATGTGTGCTTGAGCCGAAAAAAGAGGCTGTCCTTAAAGAGGCTGCGCGCGTTCAGGATATGAACATTGCGGAGGAGGCACGCGAGAAATTATTGCTGCGCGCGAGCGGGCTGGCGTTTTTCAACACCTCGAAGTTGGATCTGTCGAAGCTCGGTGAAGGCGGCATTGCCGCCAACCTCAATTCGTATATCCAGAGTTTTTCCAAAGATGCCCGCGATATTTTCGAGCACTTCAAGTTTGCCGATTTCATCGGCCAGCTCAACGACGCCAATCTGCTGTACAAAATCGTGCAGAAGGTGCGCACGACCGATTTAAGTCCCGCGACCATCTCAAATCACGACATGGGTCTCGTGTTCGAGGAACTGATCCGGCGTTTTGCGGAAAGCTCGAACGAAACGGCCGGCGAGCACTTCACCCCGCGCGATATTATTCGGCTCACCACCTCGCTGGTGTTCATGGAGGATGACGACGCGCTGACCAAGCCCGGCATCATTCGCAAAATCTACGATCCGACGGCGGGCACCGGCGGATTTTTATCGGCCGGTATGGAATACGTGCACGAGCTGAATCCGCAGGCGGTGATGCGCGCCTACGGGCAGGAACTCAACCCCGAGAGCTACGCGATCTGCAAGGCCGACATGCTGATCAAGGGGCAGGATGTCAGCAATATCAAACTCGGCAACACACTTTCGAACGATCAGCTATACGCCGATGAATTCGATTACATGCTGTCCAACCCGCCGTTCGGCGTCGACTGGAAAAAAATCGAGCACGACATTAAAGACGAACACACGTTGAAAGGTTTCAGCGGTCGCTTTGGTCCGGGGCTGCCGCGCGTATCCGATGGCTCGCTATTATTTTTGCTGCACCTGATTTCGAAATTACGCGACGTCTCTTCATCCGCTGAAGGCTCCGAAGGTGGTGCGCGTATCGGCATCATTCTGAACGGCTCGCCATTATTCACGGGCGGTGCGGGTTCGGGTGAATCGGAAATTCGCCGCTACATTCTCGAAGCCGATCTGCTCGAAGCCATTGTCGCGCTGCCCACCGATATGTTTTACAACACCGGCATTGCGACTTACGTGTGGGTGTTGTCGAACAAGAAAGCCGCCGAGCGCAAAGGTAAAGTACAACTCATTAATGGCGTGAATCTCTGCGGCAAGATGCGCAAATCACTCGGTTCCAAACGCAATGTGATGGATGACAGCGATATCGCGATCATTACCAGAGCCTTCGGTAATTTTGAAATTATCGATGCGCAGGCACTCGATAAGCCCGCCGAGCAGAAAAGCAATCGCGGGCGCCAAGCATCGACACCAAAAGCCGAGACGCCGAAAACCTTCAGCAGCAAAATTTTCCGCACGCACGAATTCGGCTATCGCCGCA
>CBFHCK010000141.1:0-6768 GCA_965653955.1 uncultured Spongiibacteraceae bacterium | reverse complement strand
ATCCCGCCGCCGATGCACTGTTGCAGGTGATGCAACGTGAAAATCTGAAAGCAGGCGACCTCGAACGCGTCATCACGCATGTGCATCAGGGCGCGATCGACGTGCTTGGCCGGGTCGTCGTGCCGAGTACGGTGCATCAGGGTAAGTTTTCGATGGGTACCGTGCTCGGTTTGATCGCGGTACATGGCCGCGCAGGGCTCACTGAATTCGATCGTTATTTTCTGGCGCCCCACGTCGCGGCGGTACGCGACAAAGTGACGATGCAGCTGGATGCCGAAGTCGATAACGCGTATCCGGTGCGCTGGCTCGGCAAGGTCACCGTGCATACCGCCGATGGCCGTGTGCTGCATGGTCGCGTCGACGAGCCGAAGGGTGATCCGGGCAACACACTGAGTCGGCCTGAGCTGGAGGCTAAAGCGCTGGCGTTAGCTGCGTATGGCGGCGCGGCAAATGCCGATGAGGCGAGGGCGTTGATTCGGCAGATTTGGGATCTGCAAGCCACACTTCGCATGAGTGATTGGTTGGCTTCTCAACAGTTTGCCTAATCCTCCTCACAGGGTACCGAGGATGATTTGATCGGAGATCGGAGCATGACCGAACACAGGAGGTCGATCGACTGGAGCGAGCTCGAAGCACAATTCGGCGAACGTTTCGACACCCGCGCGGCAGTGCGCGAACACCACGGTCGCGCCGAAACGTTTTTCCCGGCGCTACCGCCCGATGCGGTGGTGTATCCGCAGTCGACCGACGAAGTCGCGGCGGCGGTACGGTTTTGTGCTGCACGCGGGATTCCGATTGTTCCGTATGGCGTTGGCACCTCGCTCGAAGGCAATTTTCTCGCGGTGAAAGGCGGGTTGTGCATCGACCTGTCGCAGATGAACCGTATCGTGCGCGTCTCCACCGACGATCTCGACTGCACCGTCGAAGCCGGTGTTACCCGCACGCAATTGAATGCCGCGCTGCGCGATACCGGTTTGTTTTTTCCGATCGACCCTGGCGCCGACGCGACGCTGGGCGGCATGGCGTCGACCCGCGCGTCCGGCACGAACGCGGTTCGTTACGGCACGATGCGCGGCAATGTGCTCGGCCTCACCGTCGTGCTCGCCGATGGCCGCGTTATCCGCACCGGCAGCCGCGCCCGCAAATCGGCGGCGGGTTACGACCTGACCGCACTGTTCGTTGGGGCGGAGGGCACGCTCGGCATCGTCACCGAAGTGTCGTTGCGTCTGTATGGCCAACCCGAAGCCATCGCCGCCGGTGTATGTGGTTTTCCCAGCGTGCGCGATGCGGTCGATACCGTGATCGCAACCATCCAGCTCGGCGTGCCGGTGGCGCGTATCGAACTGCTCGATGCGCTACAGATGCAGGCGCTGAATGCGTATCGCGGCACCGCGTATCCCGAGCAGCCGACCCTGTTTCTGGAGTTTCACGGCACTGACGCCGGTGTTGCCGAGCAGCTCGAACAATTTGCCGCGCTCGCGGCCGACCACGGCGGCGGGGATTTTCAAGCGGCGACGAAAGCGGAGGATCGCAGCGCGTTATGGGAGGCACGGCATCGCGTGCATTACGCCAATCTCGCGCTGCGACCTGGTGGTCGCGCGATTGCCACCGATGTGTGCGTGCCGATTTCGCGGCTCAGCGAGTGCATCGAAAAAACGCGCGAGGCAATCGACACGTTCGGTATTCTCGCGCCAATGGTCGGGCATGTCGGCGACGGCAACTTTCATGTGGTGATGTTGATCGATCCCGCCAACGCCGATGAAATGCAGCGCGCGCACGCATTGTCGGAACGTATCGTCGAACTCGCGCTCGCGTGCGACGGTACCTGTACCGGCGAACACGGGATAGGTATCGGCAAGCGCGATTATTTGATCGCTGAACACGGCGAAGGCGTCGCCGTCATGCATGCGCTGAAAACGGCGCTCGATCCGCAGGGGTTGATGAATCCCGGCAAGATATTTCTCGATTGACCTGTGCTCTCGGAAGCGCTGCGTTTTTATTGCGAATGTTTAACTGTTTGTCCGACCTGCAATCGTTAACATGTCGGCCGAAGCGATAAAAACGACCAATAGGGAGAGAATACAGTGCTCAATTCTCGCTACCGCCAATATTCAATCACTGCACGCAGCCGCATTTGCGCCTCGCTCTGTTCGCTCGCTCTGCTAGCGCCCATGGCAGTTGCCCAGACAACCCCGACACCGGCAGCCGATACGCTGGCCAACGAATTTGCCAATCCGCCTAACGATGCGCGACCGCGCGTGTGGTGGCACTGGATCGGCGCGAATATCACCAAAGACGGCATCGATAAAGATCTTGAGTGGATGAAGCGCGTCGGTATCGGCGGCATGCAGCATTTCGATGTTGGCCTCACGCCGCGCAAAATTGTCGATAAGCCATTGGATTACATGACGCCGGAATGGAAGGATGCCTTTCAGTTTGCGGCCCAAAAAGCGCAGAAGCTCGGGCTGGAAATGACAATCGCCTCGTCGCCGGGTTGGAGCGAAACCGGCGGTCCCTGGGTCGCCCCCGCAGATGCGATGAAGAAGCTGGTATGGAGCGAAACCCCGGTCGTTGGCGGTAAGCGTTTTCAAGGGAAACTGACGGCGCCGCCCGGAGTGACAGGCCCATATCAGAACCTGGCCTTACAAGACCAAAAAAATGCGTTCTACGCCGACGCACTGGTCCTGGCCTATCCCGATAACGACGTTGCCACCGTCAACATATCGAGCGTTATCGCCGGCGAAGAGACGGTGGATGGTTCCGCATTGAATGACGAGAGCCTCGAAACCACTGTGCGCGTCGGTCGACCTGCGCCGGGCCAGGCTCCCACGTTGACAATCAGCTACGCAAAACCGACTACCGTTCGATCGGCGACCGTTTTTATCCGCGATGCGTGGGGCATGTTTACGCCGGTGATGACATTGCCGCGCCTGGAAGTACGCGATGGCGCGAATTGGCGCTCGTTGGCGAACGTGCCAATGGCTGGGGTACCGACGACAGTGAGTTTCGCGCCGGTGACAGCGCGCGAATTCCGGCTCGTCGCCGATGCGCCGCCGCACACGGCGAAATCGCCCGGCTCGGTTCGAGTCGGCGAGTTGCGTCTCTCTTCCGAAGCGAAAGTGCATCAATTCGAAGCCAAAGCGGGCTTCTCGATCGCTCCCGATTACTACGCTCTTTCGACCGATAAGGCGGCCGAGGTCAAAGGGATCGATCCGCAACGTGTTATCGATATCACCGATCGCATGACAGCCGATGGCTCGCTCGACTGGACACCGCCGGCCGGACGCTGGCGCGTGGTGCGCTTCGGTTATTCGCTGCTGGGTGTGGTGAACCATCCCGCCACGCCGGAAGCGACCGGGCTCGAGGTCGATAAGTACGACGCCAAAGTGGTGCGAGCGTACATGGACCATTATCTCGGCATGTACCGCGATGCCAGCGGTCCCGGCCTGCTCGGCGAGCAGGGGGTGCGCGCGATTCTGACCGATAGCATCGAGGTCGGCGCGTCGAACTGGACGCCGAAAATGCTTGAGCACTTCCAACGTTTGCGTGGCTACGATGCGCGGCCGTGGTTGCCTGCGCTCACCGGTGCGATCGTCAAATCCCGTGCTGCGAGCGACGCGTTTCTCTACGATTTTCGCCGCACCCTCGCCGATCTCATCGCCAGCGAGCATTACGGCGAGGTGGCGCGCTCAGCCCACGCGGCCGGCCTCAAGGTGTACGGTGAATCGTTGGAAGGCGGCCGCCCGGTATTGGGCGACGACATGACGATGCGTTCGCATGCGGACGTGCCGATGGCCGCGCTGTGGACGTTCGATGAAGACAAAGGCCCAAAACCCGATGCACTGACCGATATGCGCGGCGCTGCCTCAGTGGCGCACGTGTACGGCCGCAAATACGTGGCTGCAGAGTCGATGACATCGAGCATGAAGCCGTGGGCATTCGCGCCGGTGGATTTGCGTCGCATCATCGATCTTGAATTCTCCAGCGGCATCAACCGTCCGGTTATTCATACATCGGTCCATCAACCGCTCGATAAAGCCCCGGGTATATCGCTGTCGGTGTTCGGCCAATATTTCAATCGGCTCGAATCGTGGGCGGAAATGGCGAAGCCGTGGGTCGATTACCTCGCGCGCACCGGCTATCTGCTGCAACAGGGCAATAACGTCGCGGATGTCGCCTATTTCAGCGGCGAAGAAGCGCCGCTGATGGGGCTGCACGGCGACGAGCCAATGCGTTACGCATACGACTTCGTCAACGGCGATATGCTGCGCGATGCGTTAACCGTCGAAGGCAACGAAATCGTCGCGAAGGGCGGCGCGCGTTATCGCGCTCTGTACCTGGGTGGTTCGAGCGAGAAGATGACGCTGCCGTTATTGCGCCGGTTAAATGACATGGTGGAAGCGGGCGCCACTGTTGTCGGTAACGCGCCGGTTTCGTCGCCAAGTCTCGCCGATGATCCGGCGGAATTCCGTCGTCTTACGCAGCGTCTATGGACTGGCGGTGCCGTCACCGAAGTGGGTAAAGGCAAAGTCATTTCTGGCCAGGACATCGAGGCGGCGCTTGCGCAAATCGGCGTTACCCCCGATTTCAATTACGGTGCGGCGCAGAAGGATAATCAGGTCATGTTCGTGCATAGACGCACCGGCGACGCCGATATTTATTTCCTGAACAACGCTAAAAACAGCGCGGCGCAGATCGAAGCGCGCTTCCGTGTGAACGGCAAGCGTCCCGAAATCTGGCGCGCCGATACGGGAAAAAGCGCAGCCGTGTCGTATCGAATCGATGGTAATGAAACGGTGATTCCGCTCAGCCTGGACGCGCACGATTCGTTCTTCGTCGTGTTCCGTCAGCCGACAACTAAAGCCAGCGAATCGATCCCCGACATCACGCCGTCACTTGTCGCAGAAATTGGCGGCCCGTGGTCGGTGGCGTTTCAACCGGAGCGTGGAGCACCGGCATCGATCGAATTGCCGCAACTGATGTCGTTCGCGGAGCATACGGATACCGGCGTTAAATATTTCTCCGGCATCGCGACCTACACCAAGACGTTCACGCTGCCGAAAAATGTCAAAGCTGGCGCACCGCTCTGGCTCGATCTGGGCAAAGTAGGGGAGATTGCCGAAGTGCGGGTGAACGGCAAAGCGATGGGTACGGCATGGAAAGCGCCGTATCGGCTCGACATCGGTAGCGCAGTGAAATCCGGCAATAACAAGCTGGAAATTCGCGTTGCCAATCTGTGGGTGAATCGATTGATTGGCGATCTGCAACCGAATGCGCAGAAGGTCACCTCGACGATATTCCCCACCTATTCCGCTAAATCGCCGCTGCGTCCATCCGGGCTCATCGGCCCGGTACAATTACTTTCCGCAGCAAACGAAAGGTAATTCCACGGGAAGGTCAGCCTAAAAGCTGGGGGGAGTGCACGCACTGATGCAGTGTGCTGGCTCGTCCCCCACGCAGCGCACACGATGGGGACGCCTGCTGTCGAAGCTGTAGGCGTCGCCCGGTCCCAAGATGCATCGCTCGTCGTCGACGGTAATTTCGAGAAATCCTGATATCACGACGCCGCCTTCTTCGCCTTCGTGCGTGAGGCTGATCCTCCCGGTATCCGCACCGGGCTGCCAAGTCTCCGATAGGATTTGCAGCTGCCGCCCCGCCATGCTGGGACCTACCTGGCGCAAGGAAACAAGACCCTTTCCAATTTCCGTTAGCTCGGAATTCCGATAGAACGACTCGGGGTGGTTCGTTTCGTCCATCGCAAAAAACTCAGACAAACTGACAGACATGGCATCGAGCACACGCTTGAGAGCCCCGATCGATGGGTTGGTGCCGTTCGACTCCATCAGCGAGATGGTGGAATTAGTGATGCCAGCGCGCTTGGCCAGGGTTCGCTGAGAAATGCCAGCCTTCTTTCGCGCGCGGCGAAGGCGCGATCCGATTTCAACTTCCGACACTTGAAAACTCCCTCAATGTTGAATCTGTTCGATATATCGAACAGATTTTAAGGCATCTCATTGAAAAAAAAAGACGTTTTTATTATCAGAAAACGGCTTGTTGCGTGCCCGAAAAGCACTCAAAATTTGTGCAAATAATGGGTGATCATCAAATGGAAAACTTCAGTAATAACCTACCTTTCGATAGCAATAACCCGGCCCTCGATGCGTACTGGATGCCGTTTACCTCCAATAGAAGGTTTAAGGCGGCGCCGCGAATGCTGGTCCAAGCCTCCGGGATGTACTACCAAAGTGAAGACGGCAAGCAACTTCTCGACGGCTCGGCCGGTTTGTGGTGCGTGAACGCGGGGCACGGACGTAAGGAGATTGCGTCGGCAGTCGCCGCTCAGCTGGAGAGCCTGGATTACGCGCCGACGTTTCAGCTAGGCCATCACCCCGCGTTTCGGTTTGCAGAACGCCTTGCCGAAATCGCGCCACCCGGTCTTGATCGAATATTCTTCGCTGGATCTGGCTCCGAGGCCGTAGACACGGCGCTCAAGATCGCCCTCGCATACCAGCGTGCCATCGGCCAAGGCACCCGTACTCGGTTAATCGGCCGCGAGCGTGGTTACCACGGTGTTGGGTTTGGCGGGATTTCGGTAGGCGGGCTGGTCAACAATCGTCGGATGTTCTCTACCTTGCATGGCGTCGATCACATGCGGCACACCCACGATCCGAGCCGCAACTTGTTCTGCAAAGGGCTTCCCGAACATGGTGCCGAGTTGGCCGACGATCTTGAGCGCCTCGTCCAGTTGCATGGCGCAGAGACAATTGC
>CBFHCK010000140.1:0-6807 GCA_965653955.1 uncultured Spongiibacteraceae bacterium | reverse complement strand
TGTTGCACCGTCACCGCGCTGGCATGTCGCTGGCGCAGGCTTGACGCCGATTAAAGCCGAGCGCGGCGCAGATTGGGTGTGGCAGCCGTGGCCCGGCGAAAAGCTCACGGTCAGCGCCGCTCAGCCGGCTGCGGTAAAAGGCGCGACGACGACCGTCGAAAATGCGCAATTGCATTTGCAGCCCGGCAAGCGTGGCAGCGATTTCACCGCGACATTAGCGATCACCAGTAGTACCGGCGGCGATTATCGTCTGCAATTGCCCGAACCGGCACAGGTCAAGCGCATCGCCGTTAACGGCGTGGACGTCAGTCAGGCGCGCGCCGATGACAAAATCGTATTGCCGTTGACGCCGGGGCAAAATCAGATCGATGTGCAATGGCAATTGACGCGCGGCATCGGTGCCATTACGCGCACGCCGGCGCTCGCGCTCGATACCGCTGCCAGCAATATCACGTTGCAATTGACACTGCCGCAGGATCGCTGGCCGCTATGGATCGCCGGGCCGCGTCTCGGTCCCGCGATGTTGTATTGGGGCGTGCTGGTTGTTATCGCGATGGTGGCGGTGGTGCTCGCGCAAATCGTGCGGCGCGCGCAGTTGTCGATCCCGCTCGGGCTCACGCAATGGCTATTGCTCGGTATCGGCATGAGCACGATCGCAACGGTTGGTAGCTTACCGGTGGTGTTATGGTTCTTCGCGCTCGAAGCGCGGCGTCGCTATGGCTTGCCGCAGCAGCGTTATCGGTACAACCTCGTGCAAGTCGGGCTGGTGTTGTTGACGTTAATCGCCGCGATGAATTTGCTGGCGGTGATTCCGCGTAGTTTGTTATCCGCACCGGATATGCAGGTGGTCGGTAACGCGTCGTGGAATTATTTCTATCAGTGGTATCAGGATCGCAGCGCCGAACAATTACCGCAGGCTTTGGTGTTCAGCGTGCCGCTGTGGATTTATCGATTGGCGATGCTGCTCTGGTCGATGTGGCTGGTGTTTGCATTGCTGCGCTGGATCAAATGGGGCTGGCAGATTTTCGCGGCCGGCGATCTATGGCGCTCGAAACCACCGGTAGCGGAAACCGCACCGATACCCACTTCCACACAAACGCCCGCGGAGTAATCGATCGCAATGTCAGCTGAACAATCGCAATTGATTTTGCTCGCCGTCTCGCAGGTGTTTTATGCCATAGCGGTGGTGGTCGCATTGCTGGTGATCGATACCGGCAAACGCGAGTACGTACCGCATCTGGCGGCGCTGATGTTGATCGGATTGTTGGGCTTTACCGCCGCCGGTTTCGTCGCGCTACCGACCGCCATCGCCGCGATGATCGTGTTCACGCTGGTTGCCACGGTTTATCTGACGCTGTCCGAGCGCTGGAAGCGGCAGGTGCGTTATGGCGGCATGGTGCTCGGGTTGCTCGCAGGCTTTCATCTGGTGCCTGGCATCGCGACTGTGCCGCTATATTCGCGCTGGTGGGAATACGGCAGCAAATTGCTTGCGTTCGATTTTCCGATCGATAAGGCCTACGCGGGTTTGTTGCTTGCGTTGATCGCGGCGCAATTCCATCCGCAAAAACAGGACTGGCGTTATTTATGGATTCTGCCGGTGGGATTGTGCGCACTCGTCTTGCTGGTGTTGTTGCTCGGTCATCCGATGGATCCGACCTTGCCGAAATACGCAGCGGCGTTCCTGTTCGTGCATTTGCTCGAAGTGTGTTTCGCCGAAGAGTTATTTTTCCGCGGCGCGTTACAGCGCGAATTAATGCTGTACCTCGCGCCGATACCCGCCATCGTGATTACCGCAGTGCTGTTCGGTCTCGTGCATGTGTATCGCGGCTGGGAATTTGTCGCACTCGGCACGTTAGCGGGTTTGCTGCACGGCGTTCTGTATTGGCGCACCGGTGTGTTGTCGCTCAGCGTGCTGAGTCATTTCGCAGTGAATATTCTTTGGATAATGCTGTTCCCGAGTGTCGGCAACTAAATCCAGAATCTCCTTCAAAATTGCGGTGCTTGCGCTCCCGTTTTTGAAGGAGGGTTCTAGGTATTACGTTTGTTATTCATCTCGTCTTCGAGCTCCGCCTGGTAGTGGCGGCAGTATTCGACCAGTGCATCGGCGGAGAGCGGCGGGCTGAAGAAATAACCCTGGCCATAATCGCAGCCGGACTCGCGCAGGAATTTATATTGCTGATCGGTTTCGATACCTTCGGCGACCACTTTATAACGCAGCTTGTGCGCCATCGCGATTACGGCGGCGGTAATTTCCATATCGTCGGTATCGCGAGGAATATCCATCACGAACGAGCGGTCGACTTTGATGACGTTGACCGGCAACCGCTTCAAATAACCCAGCGACGAATAGCCGGTGCCGAAATCGTCAATCGATAAACCGACGCCCAGCGCTTTCAGATTGTTCAGCAGATCGACGGTATCTTCGAGGTTTTCCATCAACATGCTTTCGGTCAGTTCAAGTTCGAGCTGCGCCGGTCGTAAGCCAAATTCGATCAGCGTTTCGCCGATGAATTTAACCAGCTGGATATCCTCGAATTGTTTTACCGATAAGTTCACCGCCATGACGGCGCGATTGTTTATCAGCTTCGCGTCACTGAGTTCGCGCATCTGGCGACACGCAGTACGGAGAATCCAACGGCCGAGCGGAATAATCAACGAAGTTTCTTCGGCGACCGGAATGAATTCGGCAGGGCTCACCATGCCGCGCTCGGGGTGCGGCCAGCGCACCAGCGCTTCGAAACCGACGAGCTGGCCGCTGATCAGATCGATCTGCGGCTGGTATTGCAGCATGAACGATTGCTGATCGATCGCGACGCGCAGCTGCTGCACGGTATTTAAATGTTTGACCAGCAGCGTATTCATTTCGGCCGTGAAGAATTTGAAGTTGTTGCGGCCTTCGTCTTTCGCTTTATACAACGCGAGATCGGCATTTTTAATCAGCACTTCGGCGCTATTGCTGTCCTCGGGCGCCATCGAAATACCCAGGCTGGCGCTGATACTCATCTCCTGATCGTCGAGCAGCACCGGTTTGCTCAGCGCCAGCAGGATTTTGTCGGCAATCGCGGACACCGTTAGCGTATCGGGTACGTTCGGCAGAATGACGGCGAATTCATCGCCGCCGAGGCGTGCGACGGTATCGGTAAAGCGCACGCAATGCTTGAGTCGCTCCGACACCACGGTTAGCAATGCATCGCCCGAATCGTGGCCCATCGAATCGTTGACGTGCTTGAAGTGATCGAGATCGATCAGGATCAATGCGACGCCGGCGCCCGTGCGGGGAATATTGCCGAGCATATGTTCGAGGCGGTTGCGGAACAGGCGACGATTGGCAAGGCCGGTGAGCGTGTCGTAAAACGCCATTTGTTCGAGTTGATCGTAGGCCTGCTTCAGTTCGGAAATATCCGAGAGCGTGCCTAAAAATCCGATCTGTTCATTATTCATGTCGACCATTGGCGCAACATCGCCTGTCACCCATTTCAACGTGCCATCGGGCAGCATCAGGCAGCAGTCGATATTCGTGTGGCCGGCATTTTTATGAATCAGCAGTTGGAACTGCTCGGCGATGCGGCGCTTGTCGTCGGGATGCACCGCATTTAACCAGCCCTGTTCGAGCAGCACATCGCCGCCGAGGCCGGAAATCTTGCACATCTCTTCGTTGGCATAAATGCAGTTGCCGTGGCGATCGAGTTGAAAAATCCCGACCTTCGACGACTCGCTGATGAGTCGGAATTTTTCCTCGCTTTCGCGCAGATTCGCATCTTCGCGTTCGATCACCGACAGCATATGGTTGAACGAATCGACCACCTGGCCGACTTCGTCGTCGCTGAACTTATCGGCGCGAATCGAATAATTGTCGTACTCCGCGACCAGCGCTGCGGCCTTGCCGAGCATTTTCAAAGGATGCGAGATATGGCGGGAGAGCAGAGTGCCGATCAGCACCGCGATGGCCGCCGCGATAATGACCACCGGAATCATGATCAGCAGTTTTTGCTGCTGGCGACCGTACGTTTCGTCGAGCGATGCGCGCAAGAACAGGACGCCGACGGTGGCGTTGTCGAGCTCGATCGGTTGCAGCACTTCAAGATAGCGACGACCGATATCCATTATCTGGGCCGTCGGTGTCTGCACCGGTGGGCACGTCTGTTCTTCGCTGACGTGGAAGTTCGCCAGCAATATCGGTGCGCCGACTTTTTCGGAATCAGCGCGATAGATGCAGCCCAGCACGATGCTGCTGCGGTATTGCAGCGCACCGAGGTTGTTTTGCGCGAGCGCTGCATCTTCGAACACGACAGCAGCACTGCTGCGGTTGGCGATAACGTTGGCAAGCACGCTGAATTCTTCGCGAATCACTGAACGCATGCTGTATTGGTCGTAAGCGGCGATGGCGGCAATCGTCGCGATCAGACCGATCAGGCTGGTGGCGAGCGACAACAAAATCAATTTGCTGCCGATCGACAGATTGCTCAGGCGATGGCCGAGACTTTTCGGCGTGTTGGAAGTCTTCATCTCGCGCGGCATCACTGAATCCTATGCGCGATTTCAAGCAGGTTGGCGCTGACGGAAAAACCGGTCTGCTTGGCGCGAGTGAGATTGATATCGAGTTGAACGTTGTTGCTAACGGTTACCAGACTCACCAGCCCGCCGCGCGTCAGGAAATCCTCGTCGTCGCTTACGGTGAGTATCGGCGGATAGGGTGGCGCGGCGTTCAGTAATTTGGGTGTGGCGGTGTTGTGCTGCGAAACGAACAGCATCTGGCAGTCATCGGTGGATTCCCGCTCCTGCACATAGCGAATGGCAATCATGCGGCCGCGCACCGGGCGCTCGCGCAATTTATCGAGATAGTTATCGAAGGGGTTATAGCCGTACACGCAAATTGTAATGGGGACATCTTTGGGAAGAGTTTCTTCGCCGGGCCACACAATGAATTTGCTCAGGTTGTATAAGTAGGCGGCTTTGATGCGATATTCGCGCGATAAATCTTCACCGCATGCAGGCATGGCCATTAACAGCGCAAGGAGCGGCGAGAAAGCGCGTAGCAATAAACTCGTGTGCATCTTAGTCTCAAACGACGCGACCGTCGTACCAGCGACGAATCGCGAAATCAGCTGCCCGCAACGACGCCCGTATGCCGACACCACACTTTCAACACGTGCAAAAAGCGGCTGAAACATGAGGTGAAATGCGATATGTGTTGGTCGTGCAATTCTGGCGAGCCGCTCAGGGCAGTCCAAATAGTTGCAGTGAATCCAATTCATCAGCGCCTAATCTCATATGCCCGCGCGGTATTATTGTCACAACTTCAAGACATTTCCAGTTTGTTGCGCCAACTTGCGTCGCCAAGTAGCATTTTGTCACAAAAGATGGGGCTGCCCAGAGCATCTAACGATATCGCTTAGCGGATCGGGGCCGATTATCCGAGATGAAACCGACGCCATTGAGTTTTATTACAGTTCCTTAATTTCCCTGTCGTTCGCTTGTTCGTGCGCCTGACTTCTTCGATAGTACCCGCGTTATTTTTTCAGCAATCCCGTTCCTACTTTACTCGACAACCCGTTCCTACTTTACTCGGCCCGTTCTTACTTTGCTTGGAGATAGGCATGCAACGCTTCGAAAATAAAACAGCTTTGATTACAGGGGCAGCGGCGGGGATTGGTAAAGCCACGGCGGAACGTCTGGCCGCTGAGGGTGCAGACGTATTTCTCGCCGATATTAATGCCGATGGCGCAGCGCAGGTCGCTGCCGCCATAGCCGATAAATTCGGCGTGAAAGCGCTGTCTGCGGCATTCGATGCGGGCGATGCCGAATCGTGCAAGCGCATCGTCGCCGAGGCAGCCACCGCGTTGGGTAAGCTCGATATCGTTTGCAACGTTGCGGGTATTCAGAAGTGGGACCATTTCGCCGAGGTCAGCGATGCCACATGGAATCGCATGATTGCGATCAATTTGAACAGCGTGTTTTTCATTTCACGTGAGGCGATACCGCATCTGGAAAAAACGAAAGGCAACATCGTCAATATTGCATCGGCGGCCGGTTTGATCGGCATTGCCTACAACGCGGCATATTGCGCAGCTAAATCCGCAGTGATCGGTTTGACTAAATCGATTGCCGTTGAATACGCGGCGCGCGGCGTGCGTTGTAATGTGATCGCGCCCGGTGGCGTGAAAGCAGGGCAGGCTGCGAATCCCATTCCCGAAGGCGTCGATTTCGCGTTGATCACGCGTTTATCGCCGAAAACGGGTGATATGTGTGAGCCGGAAGAAATCGCGGCATCGGTTGCTTATCTCGCATCCGACGAAGCGAAATATGTTACCGGTACCGTATTCACGATTGATGGCGGTCAGCTCGCTGGCTGATACGTCAACAACCAATAAAAGGATAAATGACATGAAGTATCGTTTTGATCCGGAGCTCGCCGATTTCGCCGCATCGATACCCAATGAAGTTGTCGATGATCCCGTCGCCGGCCGTGCGGGTCTCGAGATCATGACTGCTGCAATGGCTCCGCATATCGATCTCACCGGTCTCAGCGTCGAAGAAAAAATGATTCCGGGGCCGACGCACGCGCCAGCAGTGAAAGTGCGTATTTATAAGCCCGAGCAGATTGCGCAAACCGCGGGGCTTTTATACATCCACGGCGGCGGTTTCACCGTTGGCTCGCTCGATACCGAGCACTTCAGCGCTGCGATGATCGCGCGCGAGCTGAAAGCGGTGGTGGTATCGGTCGATTACCGGCTGGCTCCCGAAAACCCTTACCCGGCGGGCCTTGAGGATTGTTACGCGGCGCTGACATGGTTTTACGAGCAAGCG
>CBFHCK010000139.1:0-6888 GCA_965653955.1 uncultured Spongiibacteraceae bacterium | reverse complement strand
AAGTTACTGCTATCGGAACCGCCATTGGAGTGAATGAAATCCGCGTCGCTACCTGCAGTGATGTTAACTAGAGCACCAAAACCTTCTTTCGGGAGGCTGGACACGGTCAGGCCTGCTTGTTTGACGCCGAACGAGCTTTGGGTGTCGTCAAAATAATTCAGCAGGCTGCCAGGCTGCTCGGCGGGATCATTGCTTTGGTAGGTATAAGCAGCATCCACATAGCCGCTAACGGTGATACCGGACGCATCGAAAATATCTTTTAAGGTCGGGGTTTCGGCAAAGGTGGCGCCGGACATTGCCAGAGCGGTCAATCCGATTGCTTTCGAAAGGTGTTTCATTGCCATCTCATTGGACTCCTGGGTTGTTGTAATAGTAGGTCGCCTTCGAGCGGCTCCCCTGATGTCGCGGGGTCAATTTAGCAACGCAGGTGCCAAAGTATTTTTTTATAAATAAATTCAATAATTTATGTGTAATTCAGCGGGGTTTGTGCGGTAGGTAAACGGGATTTCGCCCTAATTTTTCGCGTTTCTGCACACAAACAGTGCGGGGGCGGCTGCTACCTCAAACTTCATCGCGTTTTCGCGACGTGGACGGTTATTCTTAAATCTATACGTCGTCGCTTTGTGATATCGATCCCACTCCTGCGAACCCGAAATCTGGCGATTTAGCAGCAATGGATGAGGCGGTGCCTTTTTTTGGTGCCGCAACAAAAATATGCACCATCGCCGCCCGTATTTTGGTTTGAATGCTTTTAACGAGAAGGTTACTTCTGCCCTAAACAGTTGTTCCCACCAGAAATTATTGTTGTGGCACACCAAATGCTTTTTGGGATGTCGGCTGCAACGCATCCGCAATTTTTTGCCTGCGCGATCTGCATCTGGTCCGAGTGTGTGTTGGTGCAAGCCGCCCACATTCAATAACTTGGCGATTGCGCACCGTAACTCACCATCGGTGAAGGCGGTGCGAAACAAAACAGCGCACTGCGCACTGTATGAGGGAGAAAAATTCCATGAAACTCGTAACAGCCATTGTGAAGCCGTTTAAGTTGGACGACGTGCGCGAAGCACTTTCCGATATCGGTGTGCAGGGCATTACCGTCACCGAAGTGAAGGGGTTCGGTCGTCAGAAAGGTCACACCGAGCTATATCGCGGTGCCGAATACGTCGTCGATTTTCTGCCAAAAGTAAAAATCGAGGTGGCGGTAGCGGATACCGTGGTTGAACAGGTAATCGAGGCGATTACCAAGTCAGCCAACACCGGCAAGATTGGCGACGGCAAAATTTTCGTTTCGCCGCTGGAGCAGGTGATCCGTATTCGCACCGGCGAAACCGGCGAAGACGCCATTTAATCGCACTCACATAACGATCCAGGAGAACAACTATGAAATTTAAGCCCTTGGCCGGACTAGCGGGTGCGTTGATTTTCGCATTCGCGTCTGCTCTATCTGTTGCTCAAGATGCGGCACCTGCCGCAGAGCCGGTTGCCGTTGAAGCTCCCGTCGCAGCTGAAGCCGCACCAGCCCCCGCTGAAGCAGCTGCCCCTGCGCCTGTACCCAATAAAGGCGATACCACCTGGATGATGATCTGTACCGTACTGGTCATCATGATGAGTATTCCCGGCCTGGCGTTGTTCTACGGCGGTCTGGTCCGTAGCAAAAACATGCTCTCTGTGTTGATGCAGGTGATGGTCACGTTCTCGTTGATCACGGTGCTGTGGTTCATTTACGGCTACAGTCTTGCGTTTACCGAGGGTAATGCCTTCATCGGCGGCTTCGATCGCCTATTTATGAAGGGCGTCTGGGATAACGTCGCCGGCACGTTTGCCAACGGCGCGACGTTCAGCAAGGGCGTTTACATTCCTGAAATGGTATTCGCTGCGTTCCAAGCAACTTTCGCCGCGATCACCTGCTGTCTGATCGTCGGTGCCTTTGCGGAGCGTATGAAGTTTTCCGCCGTGCTGCTGTTCATGGTGCTGTGGTTTACCTTCAGTTATGCGCCGATCGCACACATGGTGTGGTACTGGATGGGCCCGGATGCGTATTCGAGCGCCGAAGTTGCCGCTGAAATGACTTCCAAAGCCGGTCTGATCTGGCAGTGGGGCGCACTCGATTTCGCCGGCGGAACCGTCGTTCATATCAACGCTGCCGTTGCCGGTCTGGTCGGTGCGTACATGGTCGGCAAACGCCAGGGTTACGGTAAAGAAGCGCTGACTCCGCACTCGTTGACGATGACGATGGTCGGTGCCTCGCTGCTGTGGGTGGGCTGGTTCGGCTTCAACGCCGGCTCGGCACTCGAAGCTAACGGTTTTGCCGCACTCGCGTTCATGAACACCTTCGCCGCCACCGCTGCTGCGGTACTCGGCTGGTGCCTCGGTGAAGCACTGTTGCGCGGTAAGGCATCGATGCTCGGCGCTGCTTCCGGCGCGGTGGCAGGTCTGGTCGCGATTACTCCCGCTGCCGGCAACGTCGGCCTCGGTGGGGCGCTGATTATTGGCGTCCTCGCTGGTCTGGTATGTCTGTGGGGTGTCACCGGTCTGAAGAAACTGCTGGGCGCCGACGATTCGCTCGACGTGTTCGGCGTGCACGGTGTTGGCGGTATTCTCGGTGCGTTGCTGACCGGCGTGTTCAACTCGCCGAACCTCGGTGGCCCAAGCGTGGTTGGCGATTGGGTAACTGCGGCAGTGATCTCTCCGGAGAATTACTCGATCGGTACGCAATTGATGGTCCAAGGCAAAGCAGTACTGGTCACCGTCGTGTGGTCGGCAGTGGTATCGCTGATCGCTTACAAGATTGTCGATCTCGTGGTCGGTCTGCGTGTGTCCGAAGAGGACGAGCGCGAAGGTCTCGACACCACGTCGCATGGCGAGCGCGCTTACAACCTCTAATAGCGCTCACTGGTAATAGACGCTCACGTTGTGAGCAATACGAAAAAGCGCCGGGGGCAACCCTGGCGCTTTTTTTATTGCCAGCCCCCTTGTTTTATTGGGAGCTCTGCTTGCCAGTTTCCATGGCTCTGGGCGACACTTGAATCCAAGCGCCATGCCGGCCCGCACTTCTTTTGCAATATTTGGAGAAAATCGAATGAAACTCGTCACCGCAATCATCAAGCCTTTCAAATTGGATGACGTGCGCGCTTCGTTATCCGACATCGGTGTACAAGGTGTCACTGTCACTGAAGTAAAAGGATTTGGCCGTCAGAAAGGCCACACCGAGTTGTATCGCGGCGCTGAATATGTGGTCGATTTTCTGCCGAAAGTGAAGCTGGAAATCGCTGTGGCCGATGGCGTGGTCGAGTCGGTCATCGAAGCCATTACCAAAGCCGCGAATACCGGCAAAATCGGTGACGGCAAAATCTTCGTATCGCCGCTTGAGCAGGTGATCCGTATCCGCACCGGTGAAACGGGCGAAGACGCCATTTGAGCGCGCTCAAGCGCTGAACAAGTTCAATAATTCCTCTCGATCAATATGACCGCACTGATACTGCAGCGCGGTCATAAAATTCTCCCTCGATCCATTTTCGCTGTGAGCCTCTAGTTGCTGTTGGGCTTCATCGGCGAATCGTTCGATTAAAAACCGGTAGTGCCGATATACCTGCGCGAGCAAGGCGCTGCCGTGCATCACGTCCGACACAATCCGACAGCGCAGCACGAAGCTATCGATGGCGATATCGTCGACCAAATCGGTTTCTTCCGCGTAACACAACCACGGTAAAGCGTACTGAAAGTGTGCTGCCTGAATACCGCTGCGCTGTCCGATTTGAGAGCCGGCGTCGTCGAACACGGGCGAGCTGTTAAAACCGCAGCTCGGCGAGCGGCTTTTCCATAAATACCCGCACAACGCATTTTGCGCGACTAACTGTTTAAGGGAGTGCTCGGCGAACGTTTGCAATGGGTCGGTTACATCGAGCGTGCGATCGTCGCGGCCGCGTGCGCGCACGACACCGTTTTGCTCGACCAAGTGCACGGGTGGGCGTGGCACCGTCATGCCTGCGCCGACTTCGGGACACACCGCGATTAAATTAAGTGCGCGCGTCAAACGATCGAGTGCGGGCAATATTTTATCGGCGCCATCGTAGCGAACTCGCTCGCCGGCGAGGCAGGCGCTTACCGCAACAACCGCGCGTCGGTTAGCGCTGGCGGGATCAATGAAACGGTTTTCATCAAATCGATGTGACATGCGGCAGCCTATTCATCTGCGTATACATTGATGCGTTTTTATCCGAGCTCATAAGCATCAAAAAAATAGAAGGAAAAAATCTAATAAAAAACTTTTTTCAGCGGTTGCGGAAAATCGAGATTGATCTATATATTTCGCTCGTTTCTAATCTCCACCACTTCGAGCGGTAGCATACAGGGGCTGTAACCATGGGCAAATTCGACGACCAAGACGACCAAGACGATTTTGACGGCGAAGAAGAGCAGGACGCCGAAGAGGGCGACGACGTCGAAGTAGCGGCTGAGGCATCGGCCGAGTCGGCAGGCCCGGCCGTCAATCATGAAGACTCGCCCGAAGAGCGCACCGTAGCGTCGCGGCAGAAACTGCGCGAGGAGATGGAGCAGGAAATCGAAGCTTTCCTGGCTCGCGGCGGCAAAATCGCGCAGATCGAGCCGAACGTCACCGCCGATCCTCCGCGCAAACCCGATAGCGAATACGGCAGCCGACCTATTTAATTTCGGCTGCGTTCAAGCTCGGTAACAATCGCCGATACGGCATCTGGCAATTCATGCAGATGCCGTATTTGTTTTGTGGGCGGTGAATTGTCCGGCCATGACTCACCCGTCGCATTAACCCACACCGTATGCATGCCCACGCGTTGCGCGCCACGCATATCCGCATCGATATCGTCGCCGATATGAATGCTCTGCGATGCCGTACAGCCGGCGCGTTGCAATGCTTCGAGAAACGGTTCGGGATGGGGTTTCGCGCGCGGCAGATGCTCGGCGTTAATCGCGAAACTGAAATAGCGATCGAGACCGATTCGGCGAATATCAAAGTTACCGTTGGTAATTGCCGCGAGTTGGTAATTCGTCTGTAAGTGCGCAAGCGTATGTTCGGCCTGTTCGAACAACTCCACGTCGTGACGCGCGTGTAGAAAAATTTCGAATGCTTCGTGGGCTATTTGCGTGGCGCGCGGGCTGTCGATGCCAGCACGTTCCAGTGCATGTTGCAGGCTGCGCAAGCGTAGCTCGCTAATGCGATGCGCGAGATGTGGTTCGTTGCGCGCGATATCGAGTCGGAGCGACTGCAGCGTGGCGATCGAATACTGCGCACATAATTCGGGGACGCGCTGCTGCAACCATCGATAAGTGATTTCTTCCGCGCGCAACAATACCGGCGCGAAATGCCACAGCGTATCGTCAAGATCGAACGTAAGCAGACGAATGGTGCGATCGTTCATGATTCGGCGCTATCTGTTGAGGGCGTTTCCGATTGCCTGCGTTTGCGTGCGGCGCGCGGATGCGCGGCATCGTAAACCTTCGCGAGATGCTGGAAATCCAGATGCGTATAAATTTGCGTGGTCGCCAGATTTTCGTGGCCGAGTAGTTCCTGCACCGTGCGCAGATCGCCGCTCGATTCGAGCATATGGCTCGCGAATGAATGCCGCAGCATGTGTGGATGCACATGCTGCGGTACACCGCGAAGTAGCGACTGCTTGCTGATTCGATCCTGCACGCTGCGTGGGCTGATGCGATTGCCGCGAGCGCTGATGAATAAAGCGTTCTCGGTGGTGCTGATCGTCGCGCGAAAATTCAACCATTGTTTAATGGCCTGCAGCGCGACGGTGCCGATCGGCACGATGCGGGTTTTATTGCCCTTGCCGATGACCGTTAATTCGCCATTCGCAAAATCAATCGTATCGACATTGAGCGAAATTAATTCCGCGAGTCGCAAACCGGACGAATACAGCACTTCCATCATCGCCTGGTCGCGCGCGTTGAGAAAATCGTCCGCGTTGTTATCGAGCAGCTGCTGCATCTGATCGATATCGAGCGCTTTTGGTAAATGCCGTGGTGTTTTCGGCGCGCTGATACCGACGACGGGATTATGCGAAATATGATGCGTGCGTTGCACATGTTTATAGAGCGTACGCAGCGCCGATAGGGCGCGCTGCACGCTGCGGCCGCTCAGATGATGACGCAGTTTGGCAATCCACATCCGCACATCGGCATTGTGCACAGCGAGAGCCGAATCGAGATTGCGGTCGCGACAAAACGCGAGAAAACTGTCGAGATCGCGGCGGTAATTGCTGATGGTGTGCGGCGAGGCGCGTCGAATCGTTTCGAGATCGCGCAAAAAGTCTGCGCACAATTGCGGAAGCGGGGGCAGCGTTTCATCCCCCGCCATCGTTAAAAGCCTTTCAAATGTTTAGGCAGCAGCCGGTTCAGCACTTCAGCGATATAGCCGAGAAACAATGTGCCCATGCTGGAGCGAAAATAATTCGCATCGGTACTGGCGATGGCGAGCACGCCGAGCGGATTGCCGAATACCAGCGGCACGACGGCAGCGGAGCCGATTTGTCGCGCATGATCGGGAAATAAAAACTGCACTTCTTCCGGTCTCAATACGCCGCAGACCGCCTTGCTGCTTTTCAGCAGGCCATCGATTTGCGCGCGTGCTTCGAGCAATGCCACCACACGGGCGCGCACGCCGCGATGCTGCATCGGATTGCCGATCAGTACGATGCTGGCGAAATCGATTTGAAAATCGTTTTGCAAACCGTTGACGAAGGTGTCGACGATTTGATCGAGCGTCTGTGCTTCGAGCAAACGTAATACGAGTTCTTTCGTTTGTTCGAACAAGCGATCGTTGGTGCGCGCATTTTCGAGCAGGCTGTTAAGGCGATGGCGCATATCCATATTGCGATCGCGCAAAATCGACACCTGACGTTC
>CBFHCK010000138.1:0-6893 GCA_965653955.1 uncultured Spongiibacteraceae bacterium | reverse complement strand
AAGGTGGTCCAGCCTGTTCGGCCTTCGGATTGGGCGATCGAAAACGGTGAGAGCGCAATCGATGCGCTTAACAAGAGAAAGTGGCGTAAGCCCATTTTGCCGTTCCGCTTCATCTATTATTCTCCGGCATTGCAATACACTTTCCGAAGATAGCAACAAATGACCGCCGGCGCACGACACCATTTAGCACGAACTATTGGATTTAACGAGAACTAGCGGATCTCGCCATCCAGATAGAACCAATGGCCATTCTCATGCACGAAGCGGCTCGTCTCATGCAGCGCGAATGCGCGGCCATTTATTTTGTAACGCGCGACGAATTCCACGCGTGCATGCGACGCATCGATGGGCTCATGACGTTTTATCTGCAAGCCTAACCAATGCGTTTTATGGGCTTCGTTATTGTCGTGATTTACCGCAGCCGGCCGCGTCGACTGGTGCCAACTGCGCTGAATATAGTCGTGTAATTCCATCACGAACGCACTGTAACGCGAGCGCATTAATGCTTCGGCGGACGCTGCTGCGCTGCCGTTATGCAGCGGCTCGCAGCAATCGGCATACGATTGTTTATCGTCGCAGGGACAGCGTCTGATCGAATCGGTCGGACGATTGTCGATTTCAGCGCGTCTGCGGGACATTTTCATCGTCATTAGGAATCTGATCTTGCCGCCACACAACGCGGCTGGACGACGCGATGATTTTGCGCAATTCGGAATATTCGAGCGGTTTTGTCAGATGGTAATCAAAGCCGGCCTCTGCCGCGCGGTCTTTATTTTTCTGCTGGCCCCAGCCGCTGCTGGCGATCAACATGATTTCGCTCGAGGACATTTTCATTCGGACGTTTTCCACGACTTGATAGCCGTCGAGTTCCGGCATGCCGATGTCGAGAATCGCCACATCCGGCACGGTATTTTCGATAAGGTCGAGCGCGGCTTTGCCGTCGTGCGCAATATCGACGTGATGTCCTTCGAGTCGCAGTAACAACGCGAGCGATTGCGCGGCGTCGACGTTGTCGTCGGCAACGACGATACGACGCGGCGCCATTTCATCGATAGGCGGCGTTTTATCGGCAGTCGTCGGCGTATCGACGATCACCGAGCGCGGCAGCGTCAACGTGAAGCAACTGCCCTGCCCTGCGCCTTCGCTATAAGCGGTAATCGAGCCATTGTGCAGCTCGATAAACGCCATCGATAACGCGAGGCCAATGCCGAGACCCTCGTCGCCCGTTTGTGCGCGCTTGGTCGTGCCTTGCGAGAATAATCCGAAGATGGTTTCGAATTCATTTGGCTCGATACCAATACCGTTATCGCGCACTTCGATCACGATTTCTTTTTCGGTGACGTAACTTATCAAGCGAATCTGACCGCGAATGTTGGTATACCGCGCCGCGTTATGCAGCAGATTGGAAATCACCTGCGACAATCGCAACGGATCGACCAATACGCGCAGCGGCGTTTCCGGCATTTCAACATCCAACTGATGCCAGCGTGCATCGATAATGGGTTGCGCAGTCTCAATCGCGGTGCTGATGATCGACGCGAAATCCGCCTCGGATTTATTGAGCCGCAACATACCGCGCGTTGCGCGCGAGACATCGATCAAATCGTCGAGCATCATCGACATGCGTTGTACCTGACGCTCGATGACTTCAGTGCTCCAACGTAAATCGCCATCGAGCGGCGCGGAGCGTTGCGCGATCATCGCCGCCTGCCGGATCGGTGCGAGCGGATTGCGCAACTCGTGCGCGAGCGCGGCGAGAAACTCGTCTTTGCGTCGATCCGAATCGCGCAGCTGTTGCTCGCGCTCCTTGCTGGCGGTGATATCGGCAAACCACACCGCGACGCCGGATTCGAGCGATGACGCGACGATGTTGTACCAGCGCAAGCCGCGGCTGCTTATCTGAATATCGGCGCGCTGAATTTTTTGCGTCATCGTGGCTTTGCTCAGCAGCTCGCGTAATTCCGCGCTCGACCACAGCGCAGGCGCCACCTGCGATACCTGGGCATTCAACAGGCCACGCACGGGCCGCTTGAGCATGTGCGCGGCGCTGGTGTTGACGTATGTGAATTGATAATCGCCCGGAATTTCGCCCTCAAAAATGGGCGAGAAAATACAAAACGGCACCGCCGACGCATCAAGCACCGAGCGAAACCGTTCATCGCGCTCGCGCACCATATTTTGCGCGCGGTCGCGCTCGATATACGACGCGGCGATCTGCGCGCAGACATCGGCAAGTTGTATTTCGCGGTCCGACGGCAGGTGCGGATCGGCGAAGTGCATCGACAACACACCGAGAATTTCACCGCCCTGATTGACGATCGGCGTGCTGTGCATGCCGCGAATTTTTTCTGCACGATACAGACCGGCGAATTTTTCCCATTCCGACTCATGCGTGACATCGAAAACGGTGACGCGTCGGCCTTCACCGCATGCAAGACCGCAGGCGCCTTCACCCGCGCGCAAATTGGTTAGCTGGGCAAAACTGCCGGCATTAAACCCTTTGATGGCAACGACACTCAAACGATTCGATAACGGATCGAACCGCGACAAAATCCCTTTGCTGGCGCCGTGCAAGGCGACGCTGACATCCAGAATTAATTGCAGCCGCTGCTGAAGCGAAATATCGAGCGCCAGTTTTGTGCTGAGCCCCGATAATTGTTCGAGATCCGCCACTCGCTGACGCAACGCTGCCTGTGCCGTGCGGGTGAGCTCCTGATTATCGCGACTGCGAAAATACAGCGCACGTGTCTTGTCCGCGCCGATCAGCAAACAAAAGGTAGCAATCGTAAAAAAAACCAGCGCATATCGATCGCCCGGCTGAGCAATAGAGAAATCAAAGCGCGGTTCGAGCACAAGGATCGCGTTGATCGTGCCGACGCCTATGACGATCAATGCCGGCCCGCGGCCCGCGACGAACGCGGTAATCGTGGTGAAGGTCAGACAAAATAAATACGGCAGGCGATTGTCCACCAAAATCACGCCGAACCAATGGCACATCACCATTGCCGCCGCTAATGCTATTCCCACCGCATACGCGATCACGACGGAATTTCTTGTGAGATGGAGCATGTGTTAGATCCCGTCAACTGCTGCAGCACTTCGAATTTTTAGCTTGGCAGCCGCTGAATATTAGGTCGGAAGAGTGAATTCGGGGCGATAGTTTACAAACCCCTGTGTGAAAAATGCACTTTCTTACGCGCTCTAGTTAAGGGGTCGGTGCCTGAACTCCGCTTTCGGTTTTAAATATCTGGAATCATCCGCTGCTTTTGCATTTAAAAACGATGTCGTTCTCATTACAGGCACCTAATTTTTTCTAAATAGATTCTTTCACAATGCCTTTCGGCATCGGTATATGAATTGCACAGCAAAATCCCTACCGAATTGCGACGACGGCAGGCGGTTTTTGTGAGATGGATAATGCGGAGGCATTATGGCTCAGCATTTTGTGCAGTTTTATACCCGGGATAATTCGCTCGCCGACCGGCTATTCGAGTTTCTGGAAGAAGGTTTGAGCAAAGGCGAATCGTGCGTTGTCCTTGCAACGCCGCCGGTGCGCGAACGAATCGACGCATGGCTCGCCGACCACCCCGACGGCGAACGCTATCGCACCTTATATGCTCCACTCGACGCGCGCGAAACGCTGAGCCGCATTTTGGTCGACGGCTGGCCGAGCGAATCGCGCTTCAATGCCGTGGTCGGAACGCTGATAAAGGAACATATGCGTCGCTTCGATGGCCGTGTGCGTGCTTTCGGCGAAATGGTCGCGGTCCTCTGCATGGCGGGCAATTATGCAGCCGCATTACGGTTGGAAGAATTGTGGAACCTGCTGATGGAGCGCGAACCGATAACGTTGCTGTGCGGCTATCCGATGCATCTTTTTGCGTCGAGCGATAAAACCAAAGAATTCCGCGCCGTTTGTAAACTGCATTCGCATGTCGATTCTTGTTCCAAGGAATATACGCCGCAGCAATTACCAAAAATTGTCGCCGAACTGCAGCAGCAGGATGCCGCACTGCGCAATGAAATCGATCGCCGCGAAACGATCGAGCGCGCACTGGATCTACAACGTCAGGAACTCAACGATTTCCTGGAGAACGCCGCCGAAGGCATTCATCGCGTCACAGCGGACGGAATGATTCTGTGGGCTAACCGCGCCGAACTTCAGATGCTTGGCTATGAAGCCGATGAATACATCGCACACAACATTCGTGACTTCCATGTGCAGCCCGATGTAGCTGATCGCATGTTGCGTCTGCTCGCCAATGGCGAAACGTTACAGGATTTCCAGGCGCAATTGCGTTGCAAAGATGGCGCGGTTAAATACGTGCTGATCAACAGCAATGCGTTCTTTGTCGGCGGTAACTTTATGTATTCGCGCTGCTTCACTCGCGATGTGACAGCCCGCATCGAGCTTGAACGCACCTTATCGCAAAAAATCGACGAGCTCGCCGAAGCCGATCGTCGCAAGGATCGTTTTCTCGCGGTGCTCGGCCACGAATTGCGCAACCCGTTAGCGCCCATTGCTACGTCGCTCGAAGTGCTAAAACTGCGCGGTGATGATGCGGAGCTGCGCGATCAAATTCATGCCACCATGCAACGCCAATTAAACATCGCGAAGCGCTTGATCGATGATTTGTTGGATCTGTCGAAAATTAAAAACAACAAGTTACAGATTACTAAAGAGCGCATTGGGTTAGCGCATGTTATCGAACGCGCCATCGAAGTGGTCGCGCCGCAGCTGGAACGCAAAGGACACGAATTACGCACGCATATTTCCGCCGGCGAATTTTATTTGCACGGCGATGAAGAGCGGCTGGTACAGGCCATCGCTAATATCTTGCAGAACGCCGTGAAGTACACACCGGCCGGCGGACATATCACTATCGAATTGCAACGTAATGGCGCGACCGCAGAATTATCAATCGCCGATGACGGCATCGGTATCAGCAGCGATTTGCAAACAGTGATATTCGATTCGTTCGTGCAAGGCCCCACCGAGCAACGCGAAGGCCTTGGACTCGGGCTCACGATCGCGAAAAGTATTATCGAATTGCACGATGGCCGGGTTGCCGTACACAGTAACGGTATCGGTGCCGGCTGCGAATTTCTGATTTGCCTGCCGTGTCTTGCTACACATCAATCCGCCGCCACCGAACCGCTGTCATTTGACTACGGCGATATCGATCGTCGCTCGATCATGGTGGTTGACGATAATATCGATGCCGCGACATCGCTCGGCCAACTGCTCAAGCTGCTTGGGCACGATGTCCGCACTTGTTTTAGTGGCGGCGAAGCGCTGCAAACCATTGCGCAATTTTCTCCGCATGTGATTTTTATCGATATTGAAATGCCCGAGGTCAACGGACATGAACTGGCGCGTCTGTTACGTCGCCGGCTCGGGCACGATCCTGTATTGATTGCGTTAACCGGCTACGGCCAGCTACATGATCGATATTCCGCGCTGGAAGCCGGATTCAATCATCACTGCGTTAAACCCATCGATTTACCGAGTATTCAAGCGCTGTTGAGCGGTGAGGCAATTCCTGCATAGCCGATATAACGGAAGCGAAGCGCCACCAAATGGGTGGCGCATAAGAATTCCGCCTTACTCAATTTTGTAAACGAGATTCACGGTGGTCAGCGAATCGAGCTGATGTTGGTCGGGCGGCGGCGACGTGTTCTTGCGCAACTCATAGCCGACGCTCAACGCCAGATGATCGTTCATCGAAACTTGTAGCGCCAGATTGTTTTGCAAAAACGTATTGTCCGACGCAGCTTCGACTAAAAATTTGTTCAAGATTTTCGTATTGGCAGTGAGCTGGCGTTCGAAGTTGGCACCGCCGACAACAACTCCGCGATTGGTTGGATTTTCATGAATGCGCTCAACCACTTCGCCGCTTTCGTCTTCTATTAAGGTTTGTGGTTCCGAGCGCTTATAACCGACACCGAGCTGAGCGCTGAGTTTTGTTTGTTCGGTATCGTAAAAGTGGTAACCAAAACCCGTGGTCAGCGCGGCTTGGTAACTAAATGCGCCGTACTTGTCATTTTCGTAACGGAGACCGCCGAAGGAATAAAGTTTCTGCGTCAGTTTGTAATCCGACTGCCACGCGGTGTCCCAGCGTTGAGCCGATGTAACGTTATTCTTTTCGCCGTATAACGCACTGAACGAGAAAATATGTTTCCATAAATCGTATTCTCCTTTCAGATCGAGTTTCGCATTCGCGCTTTGATCGTCGGTATTACCGCGTGCGGACACATACCCCAGCTGCCCGGCACCCGTCCAATCGGCAAGTGCAGTATTTGAAATGAGTGCGAATGAAGCGAAAGTGAGTGCGTTACGTAGTCTCATGTTTACCTCCTTTTCGTGGTGTCTGGGACTATAACAAATCATCGCTTTATTTCCGGGCTATTTTTCCCACGCCGAGAGATAGGACACTTTTTTAAATTTCTGCATTTTTTAACTACAGAACAATTTAATTTTTTTAGTACATCATTGTCTGTTCAATTTGGCTTGGGTAATGCATTTACCTTTACGCTTAAAGTACAAGCGCGAGTGTTAGCATCGCCTTTATCAATATTGCAATCTCACTAAGGTTTTTATGATCAAGCTAAAACTTGCCCTCGAACTCAACTACGACATTGCTCAACACGGCTGCGATTTTGTCTTCAATATTCATGCAGCGCATACGCCTTGTCAGTCTGTCGTTGCGGAAAACCTACAACTTAATCAGGCATTGACGTGGGATATTTATCGCGCGCCCGACAGTGGTAATCGCTACTTGCGGCTGCATGGAAACGCCGGCCCATTGAAAGTGCAATATTCCGCAACGGTCGCGTTAACGCATTTCATGACCGCGCCGGCGCAAGTAATGGAAGTGCCTGTCGCACGCTTA
>CBFHCK010000137.1:0-6907 GCA_965653955.1 uncultured Spongiibacteraceae bacterium | reverse complement strand
AATCCATCAGCACCTCTAGCACCGGCAGCGGCTGGCCAATGAGCCAGCTGAAAATGCCGTGCATGTTGGCGATACCGAACATGTCGACAAAGAACGAGGCCTCGCTGCGCTGCAGATGCGCGCAGCTAAAGCGGATCTCTGCCTTGTCGCTCTCCTCATGCAATACCATGAAACCGCAGCGGCCATCGATAGCGCGAAAAAATTCGCTACCCCGCTGAATGGCTTCGCGCAAAGAGCGCGCGCTGATAAGGCAATAAAAGAGCAGCCGCCAATCTTCACTGCGAAAACTCGGGCGGCCGTCGCGCTCAGTCGCAAGCACAAGCAGACGCGATGCGCTCCAGGAACAAATACGCATCAGCGTTTCAGCGGAAACCACGTGAATCTGGCCGCCGAGAAATTCATCCAGCGAGCAATTGACCCCGGTATTTTTAAAGACGGTGGGGATATCGCCTTTCACAAGTTTCAAGGCGAGTAGCAGACGTGTGGCCATCAGCTCGCCGGTTTCGCGAGCCGCCAGAATCGAATGTGAAGCGAAGTCTTTTGTCGTCATTATTTTTTCCGCAAACTGCAACGCGCAGGATGTTGCGCCGATCTCACTTGAGCAAAATAACATGGAAAAGCGTCAGATTCAGGGGTGTCGGCGCTCCTTTCGACATTGCATAGTGTTTGGCGAAAGACTAGGTCACAAGGAGACAATAATGACGTACCGAATCTTGCCCCATCGCCCGCAGTCCGAATGCGCGCGGCTGCTGACGGTAGCGCTGGCGTTCGTCCTTTCCGGCTCAGCGCTTGCCGATACCAAGGTGCGCAGTTTTGTGCTGAGCAATATCTATATCGCCATGGCAAACGAGCCAAATACGTGCCCGCAGTTATCCGACGGCGCCATCGATATCTTCAAACGTACGCTGCCGCCCGCCGAGCAGGCGCAATACGCAGCCGAGGGCAAGCGCGCCGAATTGGGCGATCTAATGGCGCAGCGCCTGAAATTTACGATGGAAGAAATCGGCTCCGAAAATGGATTCCAACCCACGCCACAACAGCTCGATGAGTTGCGCAAAAAGCACGGCGTGCCCGCCGGTAAAGGCTCGATGGTGTTTAATGGCACCCGCTTTGCCTACGACAGTTGCACTAACCCCGAAGACTTTCCCCTCTTCAACACCGGCAATCGGCGCTATAGCGGCAAAATTGCGTACGGCGCCAATCTCGATGGCAAAAATTCATCGAGCGATTTCACCAGCCCGAAAGGCGGGAAAGGCATCGATAACAAACTGATTCGTGCAACCGGCTGCGCGTTCAGCGCGCGCGATTACGGTGATCCGGAAAATGCCGAGAAAGCGATCGTCTCGCGCGATGCGCCGACATTGATCGAGGTCAGCGGCATCGACAATGAGCGAAACGATTCCGATGTCGCTGTTGCGGTATACAGCAGCGCCACGCCGCTGACATTGAACGCCGTCGGCGCGCCGATGGCGAGTGTCAGCTTCGATGTCAATCGCGATCCGCGTTATACCAGCCATGTGCGCGGACGTATCGTCAACGGCGAATTGATCACCGACATCTTCGATTTGCGTGTGCGGATGAAGGAACAGATCGTCAATTCGTATCGCGAACTGCGCAACGCGCGCCTGCGTGCAACATGGAAGCCCGATGGATCGATCCACGGCGAACTCGTCGGCTATCACACGATTGCCAGCATCAAGGATCAATACGTGCAAGCGACACAAATCGGCGCGAATCTGTCGCGCATGTCGTGCCCGGCATTGCTCAGCGCCATCGAGCGCGAAGCCGACGGCATTCCCGATCCGCAAACCGGCCGCAACACCGCTATTTCGGCCGCGCTGCGTTTTGTCGGCGTGAACGCATTCGTGATCCATCCGCAATCGCAGACCGCGCAAAGCGCGCCGTATTGACAGAGGCACTCTCGCCAACTACTGTGCATGCATACAGTTAACTGTTTATTCGTACAGTAGCTATCTATCCGTACAAATAGTGTTATGCATGAACGGCGAGGTGAGAAATGCGTGAAATTCTGTTGCTGCGTTGGTGCCAGGCCAGCGTGCTTTTATGCGGCGTGTTGTTGATTGCAATCGGCTCGGGTGTTGCTCAGCCGTGGTTGCCGATGCTGGTACTGCTGGCATTGAGCGGCACATTGACCGGTGCCCTCTACGAAAAAATGCGGCGCGTACGCGGTGAAAGCGAGGGTCTTGTGCCGCTGTTGCTGCCGGCGCTCGGTGGAATTTCCGGCGCGTTCGTGTTGATCACGCAGTTCTGATCGATTCGCCATGGCGGCTGATCGCCCTCCGCGCAAAATCATCCACATCGATTGCGACTGCTTTTACGCGGCAGTCGAAATGCGCGACGACCCTTCATTGCGCGGGTTGCCGATGGCGGTCGGCGGCACACCGCAGCAGCGCGGCGTGATCGCAACCTGTAACTACGAAGCGCGTCATTACGGCGTGCATTCAGCGATGCCGACAGCGCAGGCGTTGAAACTCTGCCCGCAGCTGATCGTGTTGCCGCCGGCGATGGAAAAATACCGCGCCGCTTCCGCGCAGATCATGTCGATCTATCGCGAATACACCGATCTGGTCGAACCACTTTCGCTCGATGAAGCGTATCTCGATGTCAGCGAATCGCCGCACTGCCACGGCAGCGCGACGCTAATCGCCCAGCAGATTCGCGAACGGATCGCCGCAACGGTGGGCATCACCGCATCGGCGGGTATCGCGCCGAATAAATTCATCGCCAAAATTGCCAGCGATTGGCGCAAGCCGAACGGACAATTTGTCGTTACACCGGCGCGTGTGGATGCGTTTGTCGCGGCGTTACCGGTCAGCAAATTGTTCGGTGTCGGCAAAGTCACCGCGGAAAAACTGCAACGGCTCGGTGCGCATACCTGTGCCGATCTGCGCGCCTGGTCGCCGTTCTTGCTGCAACATCACTTCGGTAAATTCGGCGACAGGTTGCATGAGCTGTGTCGCGGTATCGATCAACGCGAGGTATGCGCCGAGCGCGTGGCGAAATCGATCAGCGTCGAGGAAACCTACGCGCAGGACATTCCCGATTTAAACGCGTGTCTGCATCGATTGCCGTCTTTGGTAACGAAGCTCAGCGAACGTTTGCAGCGCTCGCGCAAGAACGAGCATGCACGAAAATTATTTCTGAAAATCCGATTTGCCGATTTTCAGAAAACCACGGTCGAGTGCATCGGCGCGACGCCGCATCCGGCGCAATTCGCCAAGTTACTTGAAACCGGTTTTGCGCGCGGTCAGCGCCCGGTACGTCTGCTCGGCATCGGCGTGCGTCTTGCGCAGCGTCGCTTCAACGATCAACTCGATCTCTTCGCGCAATAATTGTCGCCAGCTTTCCAAATTTCATAACGTCGTCGATTCACATTGCGTATCGATTCTCCAGACTGTGAGCGCGCTTTTGTCGAAAACGGCTGAGCCACGTAAACTACCGCGACGATAGAAATTCGATTCCTCATTCTGCGCGGATACGCTATGTGGCCATTATTTCTTGAATTGCTGCTAATGCTGCTCGTCATTCTGGTGGCGGCGGAAGTTTTTACCAATGCGCTGGAGCATCTCGGCGAGCGGTTGAAGATTTCCGAAGGCGTCACCGGCTCGCTGTTCGCTGCGGTGGGTACGGCATTGCCCGAAACGCTGGTGCCGTTACTCGCGATATTCGCCGGTACCACGAGCGTAAAGACGAATGAAGAAATCGGTGTCGGTGCCATCCTGGGCGCGCCATTGATGTTATCGACACTATCGTTAAGCCTGATGGCGATAGCCGTACTAAAGCAGCGCGGCCTAAAAGGCCATTGGCGCCCCGAACACAGCGGTCTGCAACGCGATTTGAATTTCTTCCTGTTCGCCTTCGTGCTCGCCGCAATCGCGATGTATATCCCAGTGGAGGCTGGCGTCGCGCGCGTTGTTGTCGGCTTCACGCTGGTGCTTACGTACTTCGTTTATATCCTGCTGACATTGCGCGCATCGAAAAAACTCGTCGATAGCGGACACGTGACCGAAGCCAACGACAAAATGTTCATCGCGCGCATCGGCCTGCCGGAAAATATGGCGACTATCATGCTGCAACTCGCGATCGGACTCGGCTTGCTGGTATTCGGCGCCAAGGGATTCATTCACGGCGTCGAAGGCGTTTCGCATGCGATAGGTATGTCGGCGTTATTGTTGTCGTTGCTGATCATTCCGATCGCAACCGAATTACCGGAAAAAGTGAACAGCATTTTGTGGGCGCGTCGCGGCAAGGATACGCTCGCCTTCGGCAACATCACCGGCGCAATGGTATTTCAGGGCACACTGTTGCCATCGATCGGTATCATGTTGACGCCATGGCAACCGCGCATCGAAGTATTGAGCGGCGTTCTTGTTACATTGGTGGCCGCAGCGTGGCTGCGTATTCACGCGCGCTCCGGCGGTATGGCAGTCTGGGTGTTGCTGGTTAACGGCGTGCTTTATCTCAGCTATCTAACGATCACACTCACGCGCTAATTCGCTAGCGAGGGCGTTGCCATGGATGAACATCGCATCACCGCCGGCACGGACAGACGCAGACGCATTACCGCCATCGTCGCCGCGTCGTCCGGCAATCTGGTCGAATGGTTCGACTTTTATATTTATTCGTTCTTCGCGATTTATTTCGCGCCGATGTTTTTCCCCAAAGGCGATACCACCACGCAGTTGTTAAATACCGCCGGCATTTTTGCGGCGGGATTTTTAATGCGACCGCTCGGTGGCTGGCTGTTCGGACGCGTCGCCGATAAACACGGACGCCGCCGCTCGATGCTGATATCGGTGCTGCTGATGTGCACGGGCTCGTTAATTATTGCCGTGCTGCCGACGCACGCAGACATCGGCACCGCTGCTCCGATATTGTTGCTGTGCGCGCGTTTGCTGCAAGGGCTATCGGTCGGCGGCGAATACGGCACCAGCGCAACTTATATGAGCGAAGTCGCGCATCATCGGCATCGCGGTTTCTACGCATCGTTTCAATATGTCACGTTGATCGGCGGACAATTGCTCGCGGTCGTCATTTTATTCGCGATGCAACAAGCGCTAACCGAAGATCAACTGCGGCAGTGGGGGTGGCGCGTGCCCTTTGTCATCGGTGCCGTTGCTGCTTTGGTCGCACTCTATTTACGCCGTACTCTCGACGAAACCATCGCGGAGGATATTCGCGAGCGCAAAGAAAGCGGCACGCTGCGCGAATTGATGAAACACAAACGCGCATTTTTCACCGTGTTCGGTTTCACCGCCGGCGGCTCGCTGGTGTTCTACACATTCACCACGTACATGCAGAAATATTTAGTCAACAGTGGCGGGCTACCGCCAAAAAGCGCGAGCGCGGTAATGACCGGCGCGCTATTTATTTTCATGTTGCTGCAACCACTGTTCGGCGCATTGTCCGATTTAATCGGCCGACGCAATTCAATGATCGGATTCGGTGTTCTGACAACAATCTGCACTGTACCTCTAATGCATGTATTGCGCGAAACCTCGTATCCGTTAATGTCTTTCATATTCGTGCTGATGGCGCTCGCCATTGCAAGTTTGTACACATCGATCAGCGGCTTAATCAAAGCCGAAATGTTCCCGACCGAAATACGCGCACTCGGTGTTGGTTTTTCGTATGCATTAGCGAACGCATTATTCGGCGGCACCGCCGAATACATCGCGCTGTGGACAAAATCGATCGGCTACGAAACCGCATTCTTCTGGTACGTCACCGCAATGTCGGCGTTAGCGCTAACCGTCGCGCTGACAATGCGCGATCCGATGAAAGAAGGCTATTTGCGGCGCAGCGTCTAGCGAATGAAAATCGTCAACGGCGACCGGAGTTATGGTAGAAATGACCAGCTTAATAAAAATGAGAAAAACCCATGCTGTTTTCATTATTTAAAAATCAATCAATTACAGCTTTTTCAAGTCAGGCTGTCTCTTATTATCGGGCCGGCCTTTTAATAATTATTAAGAGGTTAGAGGCCTCATTAACAGACTGTTAAGCGCTTAGCATGGATGTTACTTTGAAAAAGTATCCACTAATAATTTTGGCTTTATTTGGATTCCCCATACAAAACCTATATGCGGGTGAAACCAACATGGCGATGGTCGCTGAATCCGCCGTAGACTCCCTTAAGTCGTGGGAAGATCTGGATGCTTGGCGAAAAAAATATGCTCCTAAATATGACGACGCAGCTCCCGCTGAAGGAATTTCAGACTTCGTAGAACGAAAGCTGTCCGGTGAATGGTCGTCACTTTCAAAGCTTGTTGTTCTTTCGTCAAAATCGCACGGCTTATTTGAGTTTGTAACTAAGCATCTTGGTGAAATCACCACTTGCGAGAGCACTAAAATCATCATAGAAAATGCCATTCACAATTGCCCTGCGGGGCTTGAAGAAAAGTGCAATGAAATTAAAGAAGTATTGGCTCCTGGGGCCGATCCACAATGCCTGCCAGGCGCTTAACAATTACAAACAACGGGATTGTCAAACGCTACGCGTTTGCCAACCCCTGTTGTAGGCGTTAGGCATCCGGATCTTTTCAGCCATGCACACGACACTCAAGCTTATTGGCGCGCTGGGATTACTGGGTGGATTCGTAACGTTTCGTGAGTTTGAACAGCCGATACTGGGGTTGAGCATCTTTACGTTCGCGATCTTCGTCTTAGCTTCGTCGATGATATTTCTCCCACCACGCGTCCCAGCTGCACCGGGGTCACGCGGATTTCGCGCCGCATATCGAGCGAATCGCTTGATCATTTGGGTGGGAATCGCGTGTTTTTCTCTTTTTCTCCTCGTCGTATTTGCAAGGTGGCCATCACCGCGCTTGTCAGGCACTCTCGCAATCTGTGGAATCGCGGTGTCGGTAGTGGCGCTGTTCGTCCT
>CBFHCK010000136.1:0-6979 GCA_965653955.1 uncultured Spongiibacteraceae bacterium | reverse complement strand
GGGCGAGGTGTATGTGCTCGCGTTTCATAAAATTCAGAAAGGCGACGGCTCTTCGTTCGATCTGCTGATCGGCGGTCGCTATTTTGATAAATACGAAAAACGCGACGGCGTTTGGAAATTCCTGCATCGCTCGGTGGTCGCGGATTGGACCAATGTCGCCGATCCATCAGTGGTCGATTTGAAGCACCCGGTACTCGAAGGCGCGCATATCGGCACGCCGGGGCCGCGTGATCCGTCGTATGCATTCTTCTCTTTATTCAAACGCGGCGAGCGTTAGCGAATCATGAATTTTCTCGGTTTGACGCCCGATACATGGGAGCTACTCAGCTTCATCGTGACCGTGTTCGGCTTACCGATGGCGATCTCGGTATTTATTTACGAACAGCGCAAAGAGCGCGATAACGAAGAAGAAAACGTTTATCAGCTGCTGTCGGATAACTATCAGGATTTTCTGAAAATCGCGCTCGATAATGCCGACCTGCATTTATTCGCGAACGACGAAACACCGGCGCTGACCGATGAGCAACGCGAGCGCATGCTGATTATTTTCAGCATGTTGATTTCGCTGTTCGAGCGCGCCTACCTGTTGCTGTATGAAGAAAACATGTCCGATAAGCAGCGACGGCGGTGGAGTTCGTGGGAGGACTATATGGTCGAGTGGATCGATCGCGCCGATTTTCGCGCGCTGCTGCCGACATTATTGCGCGGCGAAGATCCGGATTTTTGCGAGCACATCAAGCAACTGGCAAATGGTGTGACGAAGGCGATGTGACCACGATTTAACGGCAACGCACGATGGTTCATCGGTCGCTTTATTTGCTGCGATCGGCGCAGCGATTTGATCGTGCAACAAGTCGCTAAGCGATACGATTCCACTGATGAAAAGGAGGCCATTTCATGTTTACTCGTCGCGATCATTTGAAGCAGCTTGCCAGCTGCGCCGCCCTCCCCCTGTTCGGCGCGCCAATTCATTCAGCTCTGGCGGGGCCAGCGACCACACCCACGCCCGGCTCCGGGCCATACAACTATCTCGGCCGCACGCCGGGCTATCGCGAATGGGCGGTGGTGCCGCGCGGTCTGACGATCAAATCGATCGAGACTTTTACGCGCGAACCCTACGCGCTCGTCCGCATCCCTGCGAGCGACGGCACGCAGGGATGGGGGCAGGTAGCGCCGTATTACGTCGACATGACGGTGGATATGCTGCATAACATGCTTGCGCGAGATGTTCTCAAGCGCGACATCAGCGACATCGATGCCATCAATGACGCGGCGATCAACGCTCTGATGAAGTTCCCCTGGTCAATTGTCTGTCGCGCGCTGGCCGGCATCGACACCGCGCTTTGGGATCTCTATGGACAGATCACCAAGAAACCGGTGGCGGCGTTGCTCGGCGGGACTGTGAGGCCGCTTCCGGCATACGGCTCGAGCATGCGCCGCGACATCTCGCCCGCATCGGAAGCAACCCGACTAGCGAAGCTTCGCGATCAGTACGGTATTAATGCTTTCAAGATCCGCCTCGGCACTCCCGCGGGCCAAAATCGCGATGCGGCACCGGGACGAAGCGAGGCAATCATCCCCGCAGTGCGCAAGGCTGTGGGTTCGGACGTCAAACTGTATGCCGACGCGAACAGTTGCTACACGCCTGATATCGCGATACCCATGGGCCGCCGTCTCGAAGATTCGAATTACTCCGCGTTCGAAGAACCCTGCCCCTATTGGGAGCTGGAATGGACGCGCGAAGTGACGCAAGCGCTCAAGATCGATGTACAGGGCGGCGAACAAGACAACGACATGGCGCAATGGCGTCGCATGATCGAGATGCGCGCGGTCGATATCGTGCAACCCGACATTTGTTATGTCGGCGGCCTTACGCGCGCCTGGCGCGTTGCGAAGATGGCCGATCTGGCGAATCTGCCGGTAAAACCGCATGCCGCCAATGTGTCGCTGGTCACGGTGTTCACTATGCACATGCTCGCCGGATGGCCGAAGGGTGGGGAAGTCGAGTTCTCCATCGAAGAAGGGTCGCCGATGACGACGCTGGCGCGGGCTATGTTCGATCCGGTGCTGGAGATAAAGGACGGCAAAGCGGTAATGCCGGATGGGCCGGGCTGGGGTGTGCGCATCAAGCCGGAGTGGCTGGCGACAACCAAGCATCGCGTGTCACCGACTTGAGCTATTGGACGACGGGAAGTGGTGCTTGCGTGCCTGTGTTCGCAGGCCTATCGTCCCGCTCATACCACTTTCATCATCGGCACCGCCGTGACGTTTGCGGACGGCGTGCCTAACTGGAGTGCGCATCATGTCCGACCACGTTTACAAACTCATCGAACTCACTGGCACCTCCACCGAAGGCGTCGAGGCAGCGGTTAATTCCGCTCTTGATCGCGCCGGCAAGACGCTGCATAACCTGCGCTGGTTTGAAGTCACCAATATTCGCGGCGACGTCGCGGATAACAATGCGTTGCATTGGCAGGTGACCCTGAAAGCGGGTTTTAAACTGGACTAAAACTCCGCAATTACAACGCGTCGACTTCGGCAGCGGTTAGCGCACGGTATTCGCCGGCCGCCAACTTCGGATCGAGCGCGACCGGTCCAATCGCTTCGCGGTGCAATTTAACCACCGCGTTGCCTATCGCGCCGAACATGCGCTTGACCTGATGGTATTTGCCTTCGCTGATCGCGAGGCGAGCGGTGTGTTCGTCGATGATGTCGAGATGCGCGGGCAGCAAGCGTTGTTTTTCGCTGTGTAAAAGCAAGCCCCGCGCGAATTGCGCAACCGCCGCCTGTGGAATCGGCTCGGCCGTTTGCAGCCAATAAATTTTTCGACAATCGCTTTTCGGCGCGGTAACGCGGTGCGACCACGAACCGTCGTCGGTTATCAGCACCAGGCCAGTGGTATCGATATCCAACCGGCCGGCGATGTGCAAGTCGTCGCGATTGTCCTCGTCAAGCAGATCGAGCACCGTCGAATGACGGCGATCGCGCGCGGCACAGATGTATCCCTCGGGTTTATTCAACATGAAATAGCGCGGTGTCGCGCTGCGTAACAGCTGCCCGGCCAGTTCGACGCGCGCGGTCGGCTCGACATCGAATTGCGCGTCGTGAATCGCCACGCCGGCAACATACACATCGCCTGCCTTGATCGCGCGCTTGGCATCGTTGCGCGACAAATCGGTCACGCTGGCGATGAATTTATCGAGCCGCATTACAACCTCACACTGGTCTAAATTGGGGCGGAGTAGTGTCGAGTTATTTTTCAGTCAAATGTGATGCCTGTCACATCCGTACCGTAAACCATTGTTTTATTAGATGAAAAAATATTGGCCCGACTTCTGCTTATCTCGATGTATTCGAAAAAAGGCAAACAGGCCGGACGTCATGACTCAAAAACGTAAAACTCTTTATCGTCGATTAGCCGCTATCGGATTGCTGCCTTTGGCGGCGTTGGCGCTGGCACCCGACTTCGATCTCGGTTCCGCATTACCGTTGCTGGCGACCGAACAGGCGGAGCCATCAAAGCCGGCCGATGCCATCGTTGCACCGGAGCCGCAATCGCAAGGGCCGAAACCCGCGCCCGTCGACGAAGAGCTCACGTTCGATGAAACCGCGTTCGCCCTGAATGATCCGCAACCCACATTGGAAGCGGGTGGTAATGCGGCTCCGGTCGACACTCCTGACTTGCTGGTTGCGTTTGAACCCAACTTCAAAAGCGGCATGTCGAACTTTCTCGGTGGTCGCAGCGGCCCGCAAGCATCGAACCCGTCCGGCTCGATCAAACCCGTGATCGGCACCACTGCTCCGCACCCATCAACCGGCGGCGGTGCTGGCAAGCCTGGCAACGACAACGGCAATCCGCCGCATGAAGATCAGGCTGGACCAACGCCGGGGGATAAACCTGCGACCGGTAATGAGCCCGCGACCGATGATCCTATCGTGGGTACCGGACCTTCGGACGACAATCCAACATTGCCGAACGATCCTTTGCCGGGCAATCCCGACAACCCTCTTCCCAATAACCCCGACGACAAGCCAGTCGCCACCGTACCCGAACCTTCATCGCTGGTATTGCTAGTGGTCGGTGTGATCGGTTTGTTGATCGCCCGTCGCCGCATCGCCTGAATCTGTTCTATTTACTTAAATCCGCGCGCGAACCCATCAGTGTTCGCGCGTCGCGCGGAATTTAATTTCCGGCCAGCGCTCTTCCATCAACGATAGATTTACTCGCGTCGGCGCCAGATACGTTAAATGGCCACCGCCATCGAGCGCGAGATTCTCATAAGCCTTCTGCTTAAACTCTTCGAGCTTTTTCGCGTCGTCGCATTCGACCCAGCGCGCCGTGTAGACGCTGACCGAATCGTAAATCGCCTCGACTTTGTATTCGTCCTTCAAGCGATATGCGACCACTTCAAATTGCAACATACCCACCGCGCCGACAATTAAATGGTTGTTGCGCATCGGCATGAATACCTGCGTCGAGCCTTCTTCGGAAAGCTGCTTCAGCCCGGTCTGCAATTGCTTCGATTTCAGCGGGTCTTTCAAGCGAATCAGCCGGAACATTTCCGGGGCGAAATGCGGCACGCCGGTGAATTTCAGATTTTCGCCGTCGGTGAACGTGTCGCCGATTTGGATCGTGCCGTGATTGTGCAGGCCGATGATATCGCCGCTGAACGCCTCTTCGACCAGCTCGCGCTCACCCGCCTTGAAGGTTACGGCGTCGGCAATTTTGATGTCCTTGCCGATGCGCACATGGCGCATCCTCATGCCTTTCGTGTAACTCCCCGAACAGATACGCATGAACGCGATGCGATCGCGGTGCTTCGCATCCATGTTTGCCTGAATCTTGAACACGAAGCCGGAAAACTTCGGCTCGGTGGAAGCGACCAATCGCGTTTCTGTTGCTCTCGGCAATGGCGCTGGCGCCCATTGCACGAAACCGTCGAGCATTTCGCGCACGCCGAAGTTACCTAGCGCGGTGCCGAAAAATACCGGCGTCATTTTGCCGGCGAGATATTGCTCGACATCGAATTGATGGCTGGCGCCGCGCACCAGCTCGATCTGTTCGGCGAATTTTTCCGCCTCGTCACCGAGCAATGCGCGTGCTTCGTCGCTGGCGAGGCCTTTGATCTGGATGTCATCCGGAATCGTGTGACCCTGCCCTTTTGTGAACACATGAATCGTATCGGTGTACAGGTTGTAGACACCGCGAAAATCCTGACCCGATCCGATCGGCCAGTTGATCGGCGCGGCGGCGATTTTCAGGACGCTTTCGATTTCGTCGAGCAATTCGATGGGATCGCGTATATCGCGATCGAGCTTGTTGATGAAACTGAGAATCGGCGTATCGCGCAGCCGGCACACATTCATCAATTTGATGGTGCGCTCTTCGACACCCTTGGCGCCGTCGATCACCATTAATGCCGAATCGACGGCTGTCAGCGTGCGATAGGTATCTTCGGAAAAATCTTCGTGGCCCGGCGTGTCGAGCAAATTGACGATACGTTCGGCATACGGAAACTGCATCACCGACGACGTTACCGAAATACCGCGCTCCTGCTCCATCGCCATCCAGTCCGAAGTCGCGTGACGATCGGATTTTTTGCCTTTCACCGTGCCGGCGATCTGAATCAGATTGCCGAACAGCAACAGCTTTTCGGTCATCGTGGTTTTACCCGCGTCGGGGTGCGAAATGATCGCGAATGTGCGGCGGCACGCGACTTCGTGGTCCAGGTTACTCATCGATGTACTCGAAACGATTAGCGTCAAAACGATTTATTGAAGTCAGCGCTGCGGATAAAGCCGCGCGCGGACGTTGGAGGGCGCGCATTATAGCGTGACGGCGCGTCGAGAAAGGGATTGGAAGCACCGCTGCGACATCGTGCCGCAGCCGGCTGCACGAGGCCATCGCGTATAATTCGGCGCCCTTCACTTCTCGCGCAGATTTCAGCAATCGACGATGGCTCCGCTAACCGCCGCTAAAGCCAATTTACAACGACTCGCGCTGGTGCGGGCGGTGCTGGTCGTCGTCGAATCGGCCGCTATTGTTTACGGTTATTTCTGGTTGCATGCCGCGCTGCCGTATCCGCTGCTGATCGGCGTCGTGATGCTGCTCGCCGTTGCCTTTGGCATGACGTTATGGCGGCTGCGCCAACCTTGGCCGGTCACCGATGCCGAGTTTTTCGTGCAATTACTGCTCGACGTCCTCGCACATGGCGTGTTGCTCTACGCGAGCGGCGGCGCGACCAATCCCTTCATATCGTATTTTCTGGTGCCGCTGACGATTGCCGCAGCGGTATTGCCTTGGCGTTACACAACCGCATTGGCAGTGATCAGTCTGGCGTTGTACACCGGCCTGCTGTTTTTTTTCGTGCCGCTGCCGTTGTTCGCGCCGATGGCTATGCATCACGACGACGCTACGCTCAATCCGCACGTGTTTGGCATGTGGTGCAACTTCGCGCTGTCATCGGCATTGATCACGTATGTCGTGGTGCGCATGGCGAACACCGTGCGCGAACAGCAGCGCGAACTGAATCTGCGGCGCGAACAGGCGCTGCATAACGAGCAGCTGCTCGCCGTCGCCACGCTGGCGGCGGGCACCGCGCACGAGCTCGGCACGCCACTGACGACGATGACCGTGCTGCTCGATGAAATGGCAAGCGACGACGCGGGCCTGAACGCTGATATCGCGTTGTTGAAACGGCAGGTTCAGACGTGCCGCGCCACGCTCAAACGGTTGGTGAGCACCGCCGAATCGCACCGTCTGCAACAGCTTCGGACGCAGCGCATCGACGAATTTATCGCCGAGGTACTCGACCGCTGGCACGTCATGCGGCCCGATGCGCGCTCACCGTCGCCGCGGCTGTCGAGCTCGTGCACAACTTCACGCTGATCCACGACGACGTCCACGACCGGGACGCCGAACGGCACGGCCAGCCCGCGTTGTGGACCGTCTGCGGCACCTCGGAAGCACTGCTCGTGG
>CBFHCK010000135.1:0-7029 GCA_965653955.1 uncultured Spongiibacteraceae bacterium | reverse complement strand
TCAGCAGCGGCGCATCGTCGTAATACAGGAAAAACTCGCTATAAGCCGCGTTGATCTTGTCGAGATAGACGGCATCGATACTCTGCTCATAGCCGATACCGCGCTGACGAATACGCTGCAACAGCACATCGGTCGGCGCTTGCAAGTAAATGACGAGATCTGGCGTCGGCGCATCCAGCGTCATTTGCTGATACACCTTTTCATACAGTGCGAACTCGTCGGCGTCCAGATTCAGGCGCGCGAACAAGCGGTCTTTCGCCATCACGAAATCGGCGATATGCGCCGGCGCAAACAGATCGCCCTGACGTAAATCCTGAATCTGCTGCACGCGCTGGAACAGGAAAAACAACTGCGTCGCCAGTGCCGCTTGCCGGGTATTGCGATAGAAGCGTTCGAGAAAGGGATTCTGCTCCGCCTGCTCGAGCAACAACTGATGTCCGAATACATGCGCCAACCGTTTCGCGAGCGTGGTTTTGCCGACGCCGATAGGTCCTTCGATAGCCACAAAGCGGGGCGGCTCGAAGAGTGGGGCGGGTGAATCGGCTGAGGTCGCCATGTCTGGAGCTCTATACATGTGAGAGCCGTTGCAAGCCGTGAGCGGAGCAACAGTCTAATAGCGTGGTGAGCGGAGTGTCATCTGGCAGCATCAATGTCGGTGCAATATCATGCAATGGATACAGCACGAAATTGCGTTCGCTTAAACGCGGATGCGGCACTTGCAGTTCAGGCAGCGCAACGACTTGATCGCCGTACAACAATAAATCGAGGTCGAGTGTGCGCGCGCCCCAGCGAACATTTCTTACTCTACCCTGCGAGTTTTCGATGCGTTGCAAATGCGCGAGCAGCGCAAGCGGAGTCAACGACGTTTCAAGTTCCGCAACGGCGTTGATGAAGTCGGGTTGCTCACCCGGGCCGATGGCGGGATTGCGATAAAACGGTGAAACCGCACCGAGAGCGGAGCCGTCGAGCCCGGCGAGAGCGTCCAGCGCGCGCTCGATTTGCTGCAACGGTTCATCGAGATTGCTGCCGAGGCTGATGAAACAACGAATCACGTTTCGACTCGGGTTTTGCGCGGACGCCGACGACGAGAACTCCCACCCGCGCGCGGCGCCACCTGCCGCAACAAATGCAAACGCTGCTCCTCGTCGGCGGCGAGGAATTCCGTCCACCAACGGCCGAGATCGCCGAGCGCTTCGCCGGCCTGCTCGCGCAGTAAGAGAAAGTCGTATGCAGCGCGCAAGCGAGGGTGGTCGAGCAACGTTTGAATGCGGCGACCATCGCGACGCGGCAGCCGCGATTGCATCTCCCAGATTTCGCGCATCGGTTGACTGAAGCGACGCGGAATCGCGGTGTGACGAAGCTGGTGATCCAGCGTCATTTGCATCGCTTGCTGCAACGCCACGGGTTCGTTTAAGCCCTGTGCGGTCAGATCGGCGACTTCTTTTTGCAGCGCCGGCCACAGCAACGCGGCATAAATAAATGCGGGCGTGACCGGTTTTGCGGCGGCAATTCGTTCATCGGTATTGCGCAGCGCCTGCAAAATGAGTTCTTCGGCTAACGGCTGCCCACTCTCGATCGCTGCCGCAGTCTGCGGAAATAACGGCGCGAATAAACCGTGATCGCGCATTTGTAGATAAGTCGCTTCGCCGTAACCCGCCATGAACAATTTCAATACTTCATCGAACATGCGTGCCGGGGGAATCGCGGTCAGTAAGTTGGCGAGCTTTGGAATGGGCGCAGCGGTGGCCGGTTCAATCGTGAAATCGAGCTTTGCCGCGAAGCGCGCGGCGCGCAGCATGCGGACCGGGTCTTCGCGATAGCGTGTGGCGGGGTCGCCGATTATCCGCAGCAGGCGCTGCTGTAAATCGCGCATCCCGCCGGTGTAGTCGTAAACGGCAAAATTCTCGGTGGTGTAATACAGCGCGTTGACGGTGAAATCGCGGCGCACCGCGTCTTCTTCAATCGTGCCGTACACATTGTCGCGCAGCAGCATGCCATGTTCGCTGCGCGCCGATTGATTTGTGCTTGGTTGTTGTTGCACTTCATCGTCGTCAATCGGGGCGTGGCTGCCGCGAAACGTCGTTACTTCGATAATTTCCGGGCCAAAACGCACATGCACGATTTTGAAACGGCGGCCTATGACACGACTATTTCGGAACAGCTCGCGGATTTGCTCGGGATGCGCATCGGTGGCGACATCGAAATCTTTGGGATGGCCGCCGAGCAGCAAATCCCGCACGCCGCCACCTACCAGATAGGCCTGAAAACCACCTGCGCGCAATCGGGCAATAACTTTTAACGCCCCATCGCTGATGGATTTGCGCGAAATGCCATGTTCGTCGCGCGAAATAATGACGGGCTTCAATTCGACCTCGCGGCTTGAGGCTTTCTTGTTTCTTCGTGAATTCGAAGTTGGGGGTGAATTCGAGAGGGAACCCGAATTCGAGGACGGATCAGAATTCGATTGGCTGGACGACATGCGCTCAGGAAGCCATTTCAATAGGCCGGATAACCACTTCAAACAGATTCTCTCTCTACGGGCAAGGAAATGTCGGAGCAGCGGATTCTAACATGCAGATTTCGCACGAATACGATTGGGTGGCGATGTTGTTTAAGGGATTGCGGGTGGGGAAGAGAGGGAAAGAAAATCTTCTTTCCCCTTCCAAGCCTCTCGTGTGTTTTTATTCGTATTAAGTCACAAAAAATCGTTATTTTTATTCTGTCCAAATAAGAGCATGAGCTATGCCAATAAAATAACGCTATAAAAAACAGTGGGTTGAGTTTTTTGCTTCATTCCGACTCTTCCGCGGCAATACGAAGATGTTACGTATTACCCCCTTAAATGTTACGGATGAGCAAAACAGGTAACGTCTAGCAATCAAACTTAAAAAGTTTGGGAGTAATCGAAGGAGGCTTAGAGAGGGCAGGGTAATGCGAACGGGGAAGATTTCTCTTCCCCATCCAGGTCTCATTTCATCTGTTGTTTTTATTGTTAAAAGTCATCATTCATTATTTTTATTGTTTGGTGGTTACGTTCTTTCTAAACGCGCAACCAGCTTTTTTATTATCTATTGTTATTGTTTGTCGCTAATAGAGCACGCTCCGTGCCAACAGATAAATATCTTTAGATTCAATTGGTTGTGTTAATTTTCTGGCGGGTTGTTGCGCGGTGACAGAGGGGGTTGTTACGTTCCTTCTCGGAAATCGTTACGAAACGAGAGCGAGAGTAACAGCCTGATTTGACAGAAGAGGAATTGCTGTTACAGCACTCAGCCCGCGCTTGCGGTTTTGGAGCCGGATTTTTTGCGCGGAATACCGAAACGCTGGCGACGTTCCCATAGACATTTGCGGCTGACACCCAGCTTTTGCGCCAGCTCGGTTTCGCTCATTGAATCCTGGTGTTCTAGAACGAAGCGTTGGAAGTAATCTTCCAGCGACAAATCTTCCGCCGGATCGGCACTCATCGTCAGCGGTTGCGGCTTTGACGGCGCGTAATCGCCGACGACACTCAGCGGCGTCTCTTTGCTCGTTCGCAATTGATTCACATTGACCAATTCGAGATCGATATCGAGCATATCGTTATCGATTTCCTCGCCCTCGCAGAGAATGACGGCGCGCTCAATCACATTTTCAAGCTCGCGCACATTTCCCGGCCAAGTGTATGTAGTGATTGCCTGAATGGCTTTCGGGGAGAAATGGAGCAGCGGTTTGTCGAGCTCTTCGCAGCGACGCTGTAGCAGCACCTCGGCGATTTCGAGAATATCTTTGCCGCGTTCGCGCAGAGGCGGCAGCGTCAGTCGCATCACATTGATGCGGTAGAAGAGGTCTTGCCGAAATTCACCCTGTTCCGATAGCGATTTCAAATCGCGGTGTGTTGCGCAGATCAGTCGCACATTGACTTGCTTCGACTGAACCGAGCCAATACGACGAATTTCGTCTTCCTGGATGAATCGCAACAACCGCGCCTGCGCTTCGATTGGCAGCTCGCCAATTTCGTCGAGAAACAGCGTGCCACCGTCGGCGGCTTCGATTAAGCCGATACGATTGGTATTGGCGCCGGTGAAAGCCCCTTTTTCATAACCGAACAATTCCGATTCGATCAGCGTTTCCGGAATCGCCGCGCAGTTCACGCAAATCAGCGGTTGATCGGCACGCTTGCTTTGCTGATGGATGGCGCGCGCAACCAGCTCTTTACCGGTGCCCGTTTCGCCGTGAATCAGCACCGTGGTGTCGGTCGGCGCAACTTTCTGAATATGTTCGTACAACTTCTGCATGGGTTTGCAGTTGCCGATCATGCCGCCGAGTTGCGGTTGTCCGCGCTTACCCGTGCGCTTCTGCGCCGGCTGGCTGCCATCGCCGCTGTCATGGCGATTGTCCGCGATGATCTGCTGCACGGTGGCGAGCATTTCATCGTGATTGAAGGGCTTGGCGATGTAATCCACAGCGCCGGCTTTCAATGAGTCGATCGCCGAGCGCACGCTCGCGTAGCTGGTCATTATCAGGACTGGCACTTCATCGGTCTTTTGAATCAGATCGGTGCCGGGCGCGCCGGGCAGGCGCAGGTCGCTGATGATCAGCTGAAAGCTTTCGAGATCCTGATGGTCGAGCGCGTCCTGAACCGAGATTGCCTCTGAAACCAGATAACCGCTGCGCTCGAGCAATCGCCGCAGCGCATTACGGATAACGTCTTCATCTTCGACGATCAGAATTTTGTCCATAGGAACGCTCATAACCAGGAACAGCGCGCTGTGTAGCGCGGTAACACTCGACGCGACACCTTAGCGCGTCACGTCGTTTTATGCCAGCCGCCCGGAGCGACCGGATGGCGCGAACCGCGCTTCAAATCGTGCCGCTTGGCAGCCATAAATGAACTCGGGTGCCGTGGCCGAGTTCGGCGATCGGGCTTTCGATCTCGACATCGCCATTCAGGTCCTCGACGATGCTGTACACCATTGCTAGCCCAAGGCCGGTGCCTTTACCGGCTTCCTTGGTGGTGAAGAACGGTTCGAAAATGCGATCGATATGTTCGCGCGCAATGCCCGTACCTTCATCGGCCACCATGATGTGTACCTGTCCGTCGATCGTTTCGCAGTCGACGGTAATCGACTGGCCGTCAGCGCTGGCATCGCGCGCATTCGACAGCAAGTTAACGAACACCTGTAACAACCGCTGATCGTCGGCCAGCACCAGCGCATCCGCTGAGCACAGATTCAGAAAATGAACCGGCCGTGCCTCCTTGTTCAATGCCAGTAGCTGGATCGCTTCGTCGACACTGCGTTCGAGCGAAACCGGCTCGGGTTCGTTGCGATTGGCGCCGGCGTGCGCAAAATTCACCAGCGTCTGCACGATGCGCGAGATGCGGCCAGTCTGTTTGAGAATTTCGGCAGCGGTTTCAAGGCTGTCCGGATTAGTGGTGTCGTATTTCAGGTTTTGCGCCAGACAGGCAATGCCTGTTACCGGATTGCCAATCTCATGCGCGACGCCTGCCGCGAGTCGGCCGATCGATGCGAGTCGTTCGCTGTGTACCAGCTCTTCCTCCAGCAGATGTGTTTCGGTGACATCCTCGACAACGATCACCTGTCCATCCTGATAGTCCGCATGCTCCTCGCTCGCTTTGAGAAGGCTAATCCAGCGCGATTGATGGCCTATCGCGATTTCGCGTTTGCGCAAATGCGCTTCCTGCGAATGGAAGAATTGATCGAGCACATCGCGCCACGGCAGCGGCAGATTCGATACGTGCGAGCCGAGCACGTCGCGTTGCTCGACGCCGGTTAATTCCTCCATCGTCCGATTCCACATCAGGATTTCGCGGTCGCGGCCGAGCGAGCAGAGGCCGATCGGCAAATCCTGAAGGGTCTGGCGGTGGTGGCGGCGCAAGCTATCGAGATCGGCGGCGAGGCCCGTCAAATGGTATTTGTAGCGTTCGAGCCGCGCTTCGATCAGGTTGATGTCTTCGGTGCTGTCGCTATCGGGTTGTTCATACGGCAGCAGACGATTCACCATGTCGTGGGCTACCGACGGTCCGAGCAACCCCGATAAGTTGATTTCGATACGATCGCGCAGACGCCGCAGTGCATAAGGGCGGTTTTCGGAGCGATCCAGTTTCAGATCGTTGAGCGCGCGCGTGACTTCGCGTTCCGCGCCGAGCTCGCCGAGCGCCTCGCCGAGACGCTTCTGGATTTCAGCGGCGTCGCGCACTTTCAGCGCCAATCGTTTCGGCCGATTCAAATCGTCGAGCGCACAAACTTCGGCGGCGGCGCGTTCCTCATCCGACGATGGCACCAACAGCGAAATCAGCACGAATAACAGCGTATTCGCCGCCAGCGAAATCAGCGTGGTGGTACTCCAGATTTCGTCGGGTAGTTTGATGTCGAACCAGACATTTAATACCGTCGCCAGATTGAAATCGCTGACCAGCGGCAACAATAAAAATACGAACCAGATTAGAAAGCCGACGCATAATCCGCTGAGCATGCCGGCGCGATTTCCACGTGGCCAATACAACACCGCGAGCACCGCAGGCATGAACTGCAGCGTGGCGACGCACGCGGTCAGGCCGAGACTCGATAATGCCTGATAGCCGCCGATGCTGTGATAGAACCAGTAACCGCCGAGAATAATTGCCGCAATCAACAGTCGGCGAATCCACAGCAGCCAGCGATAAATATCGCTCTCATTACTCGGTTGGTAAAACGGCAAGACCAGATGGTTCAGACACATCGACGCCAGCGCCAGCGTCGTCACGATAATGGTGCCGCTGGCCGCGGACAGACCGCCGATAAACACCAGCAACGTAAGCAGCGGCTGCTGCAATTCGATACCGACCGCGAGCGAAAAGTATTCGGGCGGCAGGATGCTGTTGAGTTTGAATCCCGCCCATAAAATCGGCAGCACCGGCAGGCTCAACAGCAGCAGCACGATCGAAAAACCCCAGCTTGCGATATGCAGCGCGCGCGGGTTTGGGTTTTCCGAAAACAGCATATGAAACATATGCGGCATGCAAATCGTCACCGAGAAGAAAATCAGCAT
>CBFHCK010000134.1:0-7034 GCA_965653955.1 uncultured Spongiibacteraceae bacterium | reverse complement strand
ATTACCGATGAGGATTTCACCGCAAAGGATTTTCGCACCTGGGCGGGCACTGTGCTGGCCGCGCTGGCGCTCGCGGATATTGAGCAATTCGTCAGCGCGACCGAAGCGAAACGCAATATCGTGCAGGCCATCGAAAACGTCGCGGGCATGCTCGGCAACACACCGGCGATCTGCCGACGCTGTTATGTACATCCGGAAATCATCGAAGCATATCTGGATCAGACGCTCTCGCCCGCGATGCAAAATAAGCGCGGCATATTGCGCGATCGCGCACTGACGGGTCTGCATAAACACGAGTTGGCAGTGATGGCGTTACTGACAGCGCGTTTACGCAAACGAAAGCGCTGATGTCGCTCTCAACGCAATTTAAATAAGCGGCCACGCCCGCCGCAGAATTTCGATGCAGCTCGTTCCCACCGGCAATGTGCCGTACGCAAAACCGCCTTGGCAATCGAGTCGCGTGGCGATAAATGCTTCGGCGTTCATCGGCGGCGCATGTCTCACCATTAAACTCGCCTGCAATACCAGCGCATATGTTTCGACGAGATTGCGCGCTTGGCTTTCCAACTGCGCGGGCTGCGCCATTAGCTTTTTTATTTTTCCGATGGCGAGTGCAATACGACGATCATTAGCAACATCGCCAATTTCATCGAACAATAATTGCAACGCTTCCGGCTCGCGTTGCAATGCGCGTAATACATCGAGACAAATCACATTGCCGGAACCTTCCCAGATGCTGTTCAGCGGCGCTTCGCGATACAAACGCGGCAGCATCGATTCTTCGACATAACCGGCGCCGCCAAGACACTCCATCGCCTCGTACACGGCATTCGGCGCGCGCTTGTTCACCCAATACTTTCCGATTGCGACGATCGTGCGTGCGAATAAGGCGGTATTTTTGTTTTTCGACGACTCGTCGTACGCACGCGCGATGCGCAACGTCAGCAGCAACGCGGCCTCGGCCTCAAGCGCGATATCGGCGAGCACATTTTGCATCAGCGGCTGTTCGATTAAACGCTTGCCGAATGCAACGCGATAATTCGCGTGATGCACCGCTTGCACGAACGCTTGTCGCATCAAGCCCGCCGCAGCGAGACAGGTATCGAGCCGGGTGTGATGCACCATTTCGATTATCGTTTTAATGCCATTGCCTTCCTCACCGACGCGCCACGCGAATGTATCGTTGTATTCGATTTCCGACGACGCGTTCGAGCGATCGCCCAACTTGTCTTTCAACCTTTGAATAAAAAATCGATTGCGCGTGTGATCGGGCTGCCAACGCGGCACAAAAAAGCACGTCAAGCCTTTTGTCGTTTGGGCGAGCGTTAAAAGCGCATCGCTCGTCGGCGCCGAGCAAAACCATTTGTGGCCGGTCAGGCGATATTCGTTGTCGGAAATTTTTTCGGCACGCGTGGTGTTCGCGCGTACATCCGAGCCGCCTTGTTTTTCTGTCATCGCCATGCCGATTGTCAATGCATTCTTCTCATGCATCGGCAACATGCGCGGATCGTAATCGTCGGTCAGAATTTTTGGCAACCATTGCGCCGCCAACGCTGGCTCGTTACGCAACACCGGTACGGCGGCATATGTCATCGTGATCGGGCAACAAACGCCGGCTTCGGTTTGCACCAATAAATATTCGAGCGCGGCATGTGCCACATGCCCGCCGCTTGCGTCGTTTTTCCATGCAATCGAATGAATACCTGCGGCAAGCCCTGCATCCATTAATGCGTGATACGACGGATGGAATTCGACTTCATCGAGTCGTTGTCCGTAACGATCGAATATTTTTAATTGCGGTGGAAAACGATTCGCGAGTTCGGCGTGTTGCAGCATTTCCGCCGAGCCCATCTGCGCGCCGAAACGCCGCATTTTTTCTATCGCCCAGGCGGCGCCTTCGCGCTGAACCGCTTCGTTCAGCGCAATATCGAGTTCGAACAGATTGATGTTTTCGAGCGGCGGCGGTTGATTGGTGACGTTGTGCGTGGGCAATTCAGTAAGCGGTGCGCGCGGTGCCATGATGACCTCCTGACAACGCGCTGCTGCTTGTCGACGTTGAATTGTCGCTCGTGACGGGCGCGTCTATGGATTCAATAGCGTTTCCCACCAATCGAGCGGCTCGCCCGTGGCGGAATCGTACACATTGCCGTATGACCAATTGGCGTCGGCGTTAGTGCCGACGAAGCGATCGAAAACCGTTTCGATTTCACGAAAACCCACCGCGACATGAATGCTATACACCAATGCCCGAGGACTCTGCACATCGAGCTGACCGTCGAGTATTTCGACCGCCGGCGTTAACTCGTCAGCAATCGCGGTGATATCGCCGCGACAAAATACGCGCACGCTCAACTGGCCGCTGCGCTGGTGCACACGAAACCGGCCGGGATTGTTATTGAGCATTTCGATTTGATCGCCGCTCGCGACGCCTGTGGCAAACATCGGCGATTGCAGCAATTGAAAATGATTTGCACGCGGCAATGCGAATGCGCGAACTTTTTCCAGCACCGGCTGACCGTTGGGATGCATACCGGCCAACAAATCGAGTTCCGTCGATTGAATTTCGTAAGACACAACACACTCCGCTGATATTTTGGCTGACATTCAATTAGGGGCGACCATAAAGCACGCTGCGATGCCTGGCAATTCTAAACGGTGCTGCAACTTCTCAACGGCATGGCAATCCTTTAATCGCGCAGCAACTTCGCAACGACTAAATCGGCATTTTGTAACACACGCGCAAATCGCGCGTTTCGATCGTTTTACCGAGCTGCTACACTGCGATCAGCTCGAATTTTTCAATCATGCAGGCAGCAAAATGAAAGAATCCGATATCGATGACGTGCCCACCCCCAACGGCGAACTCTCGTTGCAAACCGTGGCGATGCCGCGCGACACCAATGCCAACGGCGACATTTTCGGCGGCTGGCTCGTTTCGCAAATGGACCTCGCGGCGATGATTACCGCAACGCGTGTCGCGAAGGGCCGCGCCGTGACCGTCGCTATCAACGGCATGGCCTTTTATACGCCGGTGCAGGTTGGCTCAGTAGTGAGCTGCTATACCGAAGTGCTCGAAGTCGGCCGCAGCTCGGTGCGTATCAATGTCGAAGTATGGATCGCGCGCGCCGGCAGTTTCGAACAAGCCAAAGTCACTGAAGGCGAATTCGTATTCGTGGCGATCGATGAAAAAGGTCGCACACGCCCCGTAAAAAGCTGATCTTTAGCTACTTTTTCTGCACGAACTCCGCAGAGAGATAGCCGTTGCTTCGTTCAGGACCATCAGCGACAGGGATGTCGCTGACGGCTAGAGCCTGCCCCATCGCGAAGCGATCGCTGTGGGCACATGGATGTACTTGCCGCGTGTCCTGAATGAAGTGATGGCTATCGCTCCACACTACCCAAGCATCTGCAAATTCGCGTACTGCAACACCAGCCACTTGCTGCCTTCATCGCTGAAATTCACCTGCACGCGCGCAGCGGCACCGCGGCCTTCGAAATTCAATACCACGCCTTCGCCGAATAATTCGTGAAAAACGCGCTGACCGAGATTAATGCCGGTTGTATTTTCGTTGTAATTATTTTGCGATAACGAAACCGGCCGACTAATAGTCGTTTGCAGCCGTACTTCCTGAATCAGCGTCTTCGGAATTTCGCGTAAAAAACGCGATGGCGCGTGATAATTATCTTCGCCGTATAAGCGACGCGATTCGGCGTAGGTGAGGAATAACTTTTTCATCGCACGCGTAATGCCGACATAGCATAAACGCCGCTCTTCTTCGATGCGCGTTGGATCATCCATCGACATTTTGTGCGGAAACAGTTTTTCCTCAAGCCCGGTGATGAACACCAGCGGAAACTCCAATCCTTTCGCCGAGTGCAATGTCATCAACTGCACGCTGTCTTCGAATTCAGCGGCTTCGTGATCGCCAGCGTCGAGCGCGGCCTGATCGAGAAACGCATTCAGCAGCGGCACGCTGTCGTCTTCGACAGTGAATTCGCCGGTCGCAATAATCAGTTCGTGTAAGTTCTCGACACGCGCCTGACCTTTTTCGCCTTTTTCCTGCTTATGGAAATCGATCAATCCCGACTGTTTGACGACATAGTCGGTCAATTCATCGAGCGTCATGTCTTTCGTTTCGATATCGAGCCGATCGACCAACTGCAGAAATTGCGCGAGAGCATTCGCAGCGCGTGCAGGCAGTAATTTGAATTCGATAATTTCCTGCGCCGCGCGCCACATCGACACGGCTTGCGTGCGCGCATAGGTGCGAATCACTTCCACCGTTTTATCGCCGATGCCGCGTGTCGGTGTATTGATTACGCGCTCAACGGCTGTGTCATCGTTGCGATTCACCAACACTCGTAAATAGGCGACTGCGTTTTTAATTTCGAGACGATCATAAAAGCGCTGACCGCCGTAAATGCGATACGGAATGCCGCTGCGAATCAATGCCTCTTCGAGAATCCGCGATTGCGCATTCGAGCGATACAACAACGCGGCATGCGAACGTCGATTGCCATCGCGAATCCAATCCTGCAAACGGTCGACAATAAAACGGGCTTCATCCATTTCATTGAACGCAGCGTACAGCGAAATGGCATCGCCTTCCTCACCTGACGTCCACAGCTCTTTGCCAAGCCGGCCGTTGTTATGCGCGATCACAGCGTTCGCAGCGGCAAGAATCGTCGCGGTCGAGCGATAATTTTGTTCGAGTCGAATTAATTGCGTGGCCGGAAAATCTTTCGAGAATTGCTGAATGTTTTCGATGCGTGCGCCACGCCAGCCGTAAATCGATTGATCGTCGTCACCGACTGCGGCGGTCGGAATGCGATCGCCGGCGAGCACGCGTAGCCACGCGTATTGCACCGCATTCGTATCCTGAAATTCATCGACCAGCATGTAGCGAAAGCGCTGCTGATAATGCTGCAAAATCGCCGGGTTTTTCAGCCACAACTCGTGCGCGCGCAATAACAGCTCGGCAAAATCGATCACGCCCTGGCGATCGCACGCTTCTTCATAGGCGCGATAGACCTTGATCATCACCTGCATAAAAACATCTTTGCTTTGATGATCGAGATGCGCCGCGCGCACGCCTTCGTCTTTCTGCGAATTGATAAACCACTGCGATTGCTTCGGCGGCCAGCGCGTTTCGTCGAGTTCGAGTTCGCGATGAATGCGTTTCATCATCCGCAGCTGATCGTCGCTGTCGAGAATCTGAAAATTTTCCTGCAAACCCGCTTCGCGCCAATGCGCTTTCAACAAACGATGCGCAAGGCCGTGAAACGTACCCACCCACATGCCGCGCGTATTGATGCCCAATAGATGGTCGATGCGCTCGCGCATTTCGCGCGCCGCTTTATTCGTGAACGTAACGGCCAGAATGCTGTACGGCGAAAAGCCTTCGGCCTGTACCAGCCACGCAATGCGATGCACGAGTACGCGCGTTTTGCCCGAGCCGGCGCCGGCGAGCACGAGCATGTTGCCGGGGTCGGCGGTGACTGCCTGACGCTGCGCATCGTTTAAATCGTTGAGGATATGCGATACATCCATAACTACATTTTCTCTATTTGAAGAGCGCTATCGCTTCAGAAACCGGCTGCGCCGCCGCTGCGCGCACGCGGATCGACAGCGCCAAAAAATAAATCGTTTTGCCACACGATCGATTCGCAGCGGCCCAACGGTGCGCCGATATAAACGTCATGACCTTTCGCGCGCAATAGAGAAATCGTATCGGGAGAGATACCGTTTTCGACACGCACGCGATCGGGTAGCCATTGATGATGAAAGCGCGGCGCGCTGACGGCGCTCGCAATATTTTGTCGATGGTCGATTACGTTGACGATGGTTTGCAGCACGACGGTAATAATCGTGCTGCCGCCGGGCGAGCCGGTCGCCATTAATAGTTTGCCGTCTTTGAATACCAGCGTCGGTGTCATCGACGACAACGGCCGTTTGCGTGGCTCGACAGCATTCGCGTTGGCACCGACCAAACCATACGCGTTCGGCACGCCGGGCTTCGCGGAAAAATCGTCCATTTCGTTATTCAACAAAATGCCGGTGCCGGCCGCGGTAATGCCGCTGCCGTAACCGTAATTCAATGTGTAGGTATTCGATACTGCATTGCCCCAACGATCAATCACTGAGAAATGCGTGGTCTGCGTGCTTTCATACGGCGCTAGATTGCCGGGCGCTACTTCGCTCGATGGTGTCGCGCGCTCAAGCGAAATTTGCTTGCGCAAATCGTCGGCATATTTTTTCGATGTGAGTTGCGCAACCGGTACGCTGACAAAATCCGGATCGCCCAAATATTTCGAACGGTCGGCATACGCGCGCCGCTCGGCCTCAACCATCACGTGCATCGTTGCCGCACTATTCTGTCCCCAGTCGGCGATGGGATATCCTTCAAGCACATTTAAAATTTCGATTAAATGCACGCCACCGGAGGAGGGCGGCGGCATCGACGCAATTTCATAACCGCGATACGTTCCGCGCACCGGCTCGCGTTCGATCACGCGATAATTTTTTAAATCATCGCGCGTCATTACGCCGCCGTGTTTCTGCATATCGGCGATCAAGCGTGTGCTAATCGGCCCTTCATAAAATGTTTTCGCGCCTTCGTTCGCAATTTGCGTCAGCGACCACGCCAGATCTTTTTGCACGAGGCGTTCGCCGAAGCGATAACCGCTGCCATCGGGCTTCAGGAAAATTTTGCGCGATGCGTCATTGCGCGCGAGTCGTTCCTGCGCGTGCTGCAACGTATTTTCGTGCGACGGTTTGAGAATAAAACCTTCGCTTGCAAGTTTGATCGCGGGTGCAATCACGTCTTTCAATTTCATCGTGCCGTAGCGTTCGAGCGCATGCGTCAAACCCGCGACCGAGCCGGGCACGCCGACACCTTTGAAACCGAAATTCAATTCGTCGGCATCGACGTCGCCGTTCGCTTTGACGAACATATCGCGCTTCGCAGCGGCTGGCGCCGTTTCGCGGTAATCGATCGCGACGGTTTTATTTTGTTCGCGCAGATGCACGAGCA
>CBFHCK010000133.1:0-7068 GCA_965653955.1 uncultured Spongiibacteraceae bacterium | reverse complement strand
GATTGTTGCGCAGCACGCCGCCGACTTCGGTGGCGCCGTAGTTGTCATCGAGCGGGAAGCCGAGGCAGCTCTGCATGAATTCGCCGAGTTCGGGCGCCAGCGCTGCCGACGCGAAAATGCAGCTCATCACGCGGCCGCCGAGCAGGTTGTCGCGAATCTCGGCGTAAAGTTCCTGTTTCAGCGCGGCGCTATCGGCGACACCGGGAGTACGACGCTCCAGTTCGACCTGGTAGTGTTGGTAGACCATTTCGCATACGCGCGGCACGAAACTGAGCAGAGTCGGACGCGCCATGCGGATATCGTCGAACAATTCGGATAGATCGCTTTTCGCGGTGAAGTGGCAGATGCCGCCGGAGCTGAGCGCAGCGAATAGATTGGCGCGTCCCATCGTGTGGTTCAGCGGCAGATAGTTCACCTGGATGAGGGGGATCGGCGATACGAAATTCCACGCCATCTTGATCATGCGCTCGGTGATCATCGCGCCCTTCGGCAAGCCGGTGCTGCCGGAGGTGTAGTAGATGGCGCTCATGCGTTGATCGGTATTCGGCTCGGCGAACAGCGGGGCGGCCGGCAATGTTTCACCGCGAGCGCGCATTGTGTCCAGCGTCGTGATCAGATCGGGTAGGCCGGCAGCAGCGAGCTTGGCCTGCGCCGCTTCGAGAATTTCACGCTCACTGTCGACTTCCGGGTGGTAATCGAACAGCAAAATGCCCAGCGGACGATGCGCCTGCAGCACCAGCTCAACGCCGAGCGGCAGGTAATCGATGCTGGTCGCCAGCCAATTCGGCGTGATTTCGGTAAAGATGCCGAGCAACTGCTGGATAGACGCATTGGTTTGCAGCGGCACCACTACCGCGCCGTTGTGTAGCGCGGCGAGATCGACAGTCGCGAAGTCGGTGCCGGCAAACGCGAGGATGCAGATCAAATCATTCGCTACCAGCGGCTTCGTTTTGTCGTGATACCAGACATTAGCGAGTGCGCGGACGCGCGCCCACAATTCGCGATAGCTCACCGCCTCGAAGTATTTCAGTTGATTGCGCACGCTGCGCCCGGTGGCCGGATCGGTGACCAGCTCGGTAGCGCGTTCCGCCACCGCCGGCCGCTCGGCATAGCCCTCCATGCAGCTGGCGATAATCTGCGCCAGACCGAGTTCGGGGCGCGTCTTTATCTCATTGATGTTCGGGCTGGGCATCGCCCCGCCGAATTGCGGATCGCTGGCGGCCAGCGCGCTGACGCGAGCCATGAATTGCTCATAGCGAGCGGCGGCTGACTGCGGGTTAGTTTGCTCTGCGCTCACACTTGCCTCCTGACCTGAAGGTCGATTTATGGGGTCGCTACGCGTTGTCGTTACGAAGTAATTAATCCTGATCGGCGATGCGCCGTAACAGCGAACGCAGCGTCTGGCATTCCGCCTCGCTCAGCGATTTGAGCACTTGATTTTGCGCATTGACCGCGCGGGGGATGCACTCCTGGATCAGCGCGTTCCCTTCGGCGGTGAGTTCAAGATCGATCACGCGTCGATCGGTACTGCTGCGGTTTCTGATCAGCAGACCTTTCTTTTCCAATACGTCGAGCGTGTAGGTAATCGCTGCGGTGTTGGTGAAACACAGCCGCGCTAACGCGGAAGGTGTCGACGCGCGGCCGCGATAAATGGAGTGCAGCACCCCGTACTGCTGGCTGCTGATATCTAGATCGACCATGGCGCCAGCGCAGGCATCAGTGACACGATTTAGGCAGCGGCTAATCAACAGACCGATGGCTTCTTCGTAGGCGTTGATTGCGGGGAGAGCAGGAGCGATGGGTGAGTGTTGGGTCATAAGAGGTTCTCGGCAGCAGATCGGGGCAATACTAACTCATCGAATTTCAAAATACTAAAATTTTAGCAATATGTCGGATCGGTCATCCCGCGCGCCAAGTTCGTTCGCAGGCAGAGCGGCCGCAATTCGTTTTGATTTCACCTTCTGGACGTGGTACTTAGCCTGCCGGCAAAAAAATACTGGAACCCAGACGCATGTCGTTGTTGAGTCTGCTGCAAAACAATCGTCAGTTGAGCAAATCCGCGCGTAAGGTCGCCGAGGTCATTTCGGCCGATCCGACCAGCGCGATTCGGGCATCCATTTCCGCGATTGCCAAAGCGGCGGATGTCAGCGAGCCGACGGTCAACCGCTTCTGCCGCAGCCTCGGCTGCGAGGGTTATCCCGATTTCAAAGTGAAGCTGGCGCAGGAACTCGGCAATGGTTTGCCGAAGATGGCGCAGGACGTAGAAATTGGCGATTCGACCGACGCGCTGGTGGCGAAAATTTTCGCCTCGACGCATGCGAGTCTGCAGGCGACGCAGGCGGTGATCGATCCGGTAGCCATCGAACGGGTAGTCGCCGCGCTCACCAAGGCGCGCAGCATCGTGTTTTTCGGGCTCGGTGCATCGGGGCCGGTCGCGCTCGACGCGCAGCACAAGTTCTTTCGCTGCAACGTGCCGGTGGTGGCCCACCTCGATGTACTGAATCAGCGCATGGTCAGCGCGGGGCTGGGCGTCGACGATGTGGCTGTCTGCATTTCGTATACCGGCCGGACGGTACAGATGCTCGATGTAGCCCGGCTGGCAAAAACTGCGGGAGCCACCGTTATTGGCATCACTGCTGGTGCTTCGCCGCTCGCGCATGAATGCGACATCGTGCTGGGTGTCGATACGCCGGAAGATACCGAGCTATATACGCCGATGACGTCGCGCATCGCCCATTTGGTGCTGGTCGACGTGCTTGCTACGGCAGTTTCACTACAGCGCGGCCCGTCGTTTTCAGAGCATCTGAAGCGGATCAAGGATTCCGTACGCGATACCCGCGTTCCCAAATAATTTCTTTTAAAAAAGCGTATTCAACGCCATCAAGCAGCTCTGTCGGTTCGAGGAATTTTCCTTCGGCCGTCCTATCAGAGCTAACGAAGGCTTAGCTTTAGAATGTAAATTAATTACATATTGATCGTCGATTCATTGGGTTTGGCGATATAATTTGTAAGTTAATAACATTCTCGAAACCTTATCGGAGGTTCCCAATGCTTCGTGTCGCCATCAATGGCTTTGGCCGCATCGGTCGCAATGTACTGCGTGCCTGCTATGAATCCGGCTACCAGAATCAACTGAAAATTGTCGCGGTCAACGATCTGGGCGAGCCCGGCATCAATGCGCATCTGCTCAAGTACGACACCGTACACGGCCGTTTTGCCAGCTCGGTTGAGGTGAGCGATGGTGTGATGACGGTACAGGGCGATCCGATTCGTATGTTGTCCGAACGCGATCCGGCCAAACTGCCATGGCGCGAAATGAAGGTCGATCTGGTGCTCGAATGCACCGGCTTTTTCACCGATCGCAACGGCGCTGCCAAACATCTCGAAGCCGGTGCCGAGCGCGTGTTGGTATCCGCGCCGGGGAAAGGAATGGACGCCACGGTTGTGTTCGGCGTTAACCATGACGTGCTGACACCCGACCATCGCATCATTTCGAATGCATCGTGCACGACCAACTGTCTCGCGCCGCTGGCACATACGCTGCACCGTGCAGTCGGTATCGAATCCGGCCTCATGAACACCGTGCATGCCTACACCAACGACCAGCGTCTGACCGATGTGTATCACGAAGATGTTCGCCGCGCGCGCTCGGCCACACACTCGATGATCCCGACCAAAACCGGCGCCGCTGCGGCTATCGGCGACGTCATTCCGGAGCTGAACGGCAAGCTCGACGGCCTAGCCGTGCGTGTGCCGTTGATCAACGTATCGCTGCTCGACCTGACTTTCATTTCCAGCCGCGAAACATCGGTGAAAGAAATCAACGCCGCGTTGCATGCTGCCGCCAATGGCGCGCTCAAAGGCGTACTGGAAATCAACGAAGCGCCGTTGGTGTCGAGCGATTTCAATCACACGCCGGCGTCGTGCATTTTCGATGCGACGCAAACCAAAGTGACCGGCAAGCTGGTGAAAGTGCTGGCGTGGTACGACAATGAGTGGGGCTTCTCAAATCGTATGCTCGATACCGCGCTGCATATCGGCGAGATCAATAGTGTCGTGGTATCGAAAACGCGAGCCATCGCCTAAGCCACACGTAACCGTCACAGCGCCATCACTCAACATCGCCAACCTCACGGAACGTTATGCATAAGCGCACCAAAATTATCGCCACGCTGGGTCCTGCGAGCAGCGATGAAGACACCATCCGGCAATTGATCGAAAGCGGCGTTAACGTGTTTCGCCTGAATTTTTCGCACGGCGATCACGAGGGTCATCGTGCTGTCGCATTGCGCGTCCGCGCGGTGGCGCAGGCGTTGGGTGCGTATGTCGCGCTGCTTGGCGATCTGCAAGGGCCAAAAATCCGCATTCGCAGCTTTATCGAAAAGCGCATCGAGCTGAGTGCGGGTCAGGCATTTGTGCTGGACGGAGGCCTCGCCGAAAAAATGGGGACTGCGGATACGGTGGGTTACACCTACGCGGATCTGCCGAACGATTGCAAGGCAGGACAGGTGCTGGTACTCGACGACGGTCGCGTCGAACTCGGCATCGAACGCATCGATGGTCAGCGCATTTACACGCGTGTGATTACCGGCGGCACGCTGACGGCACACAAGGGCATCAACGTGCGTGGCGGAGGATTATCGGCGCCGGCGTTGACCGAAAAGGATTACGCGGACATTGAATTCGCTGCCACGCTCAATCTCGATTATCTGGCGGTGTCATTTCCGAAATCGGCCGACGATATGGATTTGGCGCGCGCAGCGGCGGAAAAATGCGGCTGCAACGCGCGTCTGATTGCCAAAATCGAGCGCTCGGAAGCCGTGGCCGACGACGCGACACTCGACAAAATCATCGTGCATTCCGATGCGGTAATGGTGGCCCGCGGCGATCTCGGTGTCGAAATTGGCGATGCGCAATTAATTGGCGTGCAGAAGAAAATTATTCTGCGTGCGCGCCAACTCAACCGCGCCGTCATCACCGCGACGCAGATGATGGAAAGCATGATCGATAGCCCGGTGCCAACGCGTGCCGAGGTGTTCGACGTGGCGAATGCCGTCCTCGATGGTACTGACGCAGTGATGCTGTCGGCTGAAACGGCGACGGGTAAATATCCGGTGAAAGTCGTGCAGGCGATGTGCCGCATCATTATCGGCGCGGAGCAACAACCGCTCGCGCGTACCTCGCGTCATCGCCTCGATGTGCATTTCAAGAAAACCGATGAAACGCTGGCAATGGCGACGATGTACGCCGCCAATCACCTCGATAACGTCAAGGCCATTTTGTGTCTGACCGAATCGGGCAGCACGCCGCTGTGGATGTCGCGGATTCGCTCGGGTCTGCCGATCTATGCGTTGTCATGCCACGAAGAAACATTGAATCGCATTGCGCTCTATCGCGGTGTGACACCGGTATTGGTGAGCCGTGAATTGAAAGTGATTCGCGATGTGCTCGGTTCCGGCATCGACCATCTGAAAGCCGACGGTCAGCTCGTCTCGGGCGATCTGGTGCTGTGCACTTACGGCGATCGGGTGGGCGAGGGCGGTGGGACGAATACGATGAAAATTACTTCTATCGAGTGAGTTTCATAAAAAAACAAAAGGGCGCCTTCTTGGCGCCCTTTGTGTTTAAGCGCTTTTGAAATTCAATCCAGGCTTTCCGCTTTCGCAGCATTGATACCCGCCTGACGTCCAAAGAACGAACAATCCGCAATCGACATCCCCGAACTGTAGCCAGCGCCCCAGCTGGGTAAACCGCAAGCGGTACGTCCTGCCGCGAATAATCCAACGATGGGCTGACCATCTTCATCGCGCGCCTGGCCGGTCGGCAAGGTGTCGAGGCCGCCGAGCGTGAAGCTCGAATAAAACACGTGGCTGATATTGTAATCGAGCGCGACGAACGGGCCATCGGTTAACGGCTTCAGCCATTTCGTTGCTTTCTTGAATAGCGGATCCTCGCCTTTCGCCGCGTATTCGTTGTACAGATGAACGGTGGCCGCCAGCGAATTGCGTGGCATACCCAGTTCGCTCTCGACTTCTTCCCATGTTTCGCCAACGGCGGCGATATCGACGCGAGACATCTCGGCGTACTCGTTACGCTCATAGGTTGCGTTGTCTTGCAGCAGATAAACGCGATCGCCGGTCTGTTGCAGAATGTGCCAGCTGACGCGGCCGTGGTAACAGTCTTCGTTGATAAAACGCTGGCCCTGCGGATTGACGAAAATGCCTTTGACCAACGATGACGGCGGGTACCACGGCGTTGTCGTAAAACCTTCGCTCATATTGATCGTCGCAGCACCTACGCTCATGCCCATGCGAATACCGGAACCGTCGTCGATCGTGCCGATCGGTGCATTCGAGCGCAGCAGCATCGGCACATGGCGCTTGACCATTTCGCGATTCATCACAAAACCGCCGGCGCACAAAATCACGCCTTTACGTGCGCGTGCAAATCGCGTTTGACCTTCGCTGCGAATGACGAGGCCGCGCACGCGATTGAATTCATCCGCGATCAACGCTTGCGCACGCGTCGTATAACGCACGTCCACGCCGGCTGCTTCGACGCGTTCGGTCAATTTATCCATGATGTAGCGTCCGGCACCGGCGCCCATGAATTGCGGCGTATGTCCGCGCGGACACGGTTTCGCTTTTTCGGAAAATGGATACGCTTCTTCGCTGCCGGACCAGATCAAACAGTCGTCGGTTTGCGGCTCGATACATTTTTCTTCGATATACGAATTTTTGTAGACGATGCCTTGCGCCTGCATCCAATCGAAATGCGCGAGGCTGTTGTCAGCGTACAAACGCACTTTTGCTTCGTTCGCGTTTGGGCCGCCCGCCATCAGCAGATATTGGTAAAAATCTTCAGTGGAGTCGCTGAAGCCCGCGGTGTTTTGCTGCAGCGTGCCGCCATTTCCGCCCACATACATATCGCCGCCAGATAACGCCGATGCCCCGCCACTGCCGGAAGCCGCTTCGAATAAAACGACTTTCGCGCCATTCGTCGCGGCCTCGATTGCAGCGCATGCGCCGGCAGCGCCGAAACCGACGATAAGAACATCGGCTTCGATAT
>CBFHCK010000132.1:0-7074 GCA_965653955.1 uncultured Spongiibacteraceae bacterium | reverse complement strand
GGGGGATCATGCCTCTCAATTTAATATTGGTGTTATGTATTACCGAGGAGAGAGCGTGAATAAGGACCCCGCCCTTGCGTTCGCCTGGATATCGCTTGCAGCGGATGGTGGCGGAAAAGATGCGGACAATCGTAAAAGCCTCGCCGAAAAAATCTTTGCTAACCTGGATTCGTCACAAAAGGAAGCTGCTGAAAGTGCACGTAATGAGCTGGTTTCTTCCTTAAGTGATGTGGCAATCGCGAGTAAGTTGGCGCCAGTATTGGCATCCGCGGGGCTGGGTAACCGCCAACGTATTATCAAAAAAGTCGCACCCGTATTTCCTAAAAAGATGCTGGCCTCTGGCCAGATGGGTATCGTGGATTTAATTTATGGTGTCGGTAAAGATGGCACGGTACGCGATATCGGAATTTTAATGGCGAGTGAAAAGAGGTTTATTGAGAGTGCTGTCAATGCGCTGAAAGCCTATCAATTCGAACCAGCTATTTTTGATGGGCGCCCCATCGAAGTTTATGGAGAAATGCTGCGCGTAATTTACCATATCAGTGACGACAAATTTAACGAAGACGAAGTTTTGAAGGGAGTTGCCGATTTACGGAAAAAAGCTGAGAGCGGCACGCCTTTAGATCAGTTTCAATATGCATATTTTATTGAGGCAATTTCGAGTTTTACGAATATTGATGTCGGTGAGAACGATGCCAACACATGGTTTTATAATTCGGCTAAATCCGACAATATTAAAGCTCAGTTTTTCTTGGGCAAGAATTTGCTATACGGGCGGGCATGTGATGCGGACTCGGTAAAAAGCTTATATTGGCTAGAGCGATCCGCTAAACAAGGTTCATCCGACGCGCAGTATCTACTTGCCATCGAAATGCTCAGTGGTGCGCGATTGAGCCTTAATAAACAATCGGCGATTATGTGGCTACAAAGGGCGGCAGAAGCGGATAATGTAAATGCGCAATTGAGGTTGGCGTGGATTTTCGCAACCGATTCTGACAAGTCTGTACGAAATGGCGTACGCGCGAAATCATATCTCGATAAAATTCCAGCAGTGATATTTGATAAACGCTCGCTGTATGAAACTCATGCAGCGGTGGCTGCTGAGCTGGGCAAATATGACGATGCTATTAAATTCCAGAATGATGCTATCGATGAATTGACTCGTTACAATTTGCCTAGGGTATCCGCGGAGGAGAGATTGGCAGCTTATAAGTCAAGCCTGGCCTGGACCGAGTAAAGAGGAGGTGGGGCGCTCGCTTTTCTAAGCCGACAACTGCCGATTCGCGCCCGTTAATTCGGCAAACCGATCGATATCGGAAGGTCTGCCGATTAAATATCCCTGCACTTCGGTACACAGTTCACTGCGTAGTAATTCGAGCTGGTAGTCGTTCTCGACACCCTCGGCGACTACCGGCAAATTCAGCGCATGGCTCAGGCCGATGACTGCTTTCACGATCGCTCTAGCATCGTCGTTGCCTTGCAAGCCGGCGACGAAACTGCGGTCGATTTTGATTTTGTCGAACGGAAACGACTGCAGATAACTCAGCGAAGAATAACCGGTTCCGAAATCGTCCATCGCGATGCGCACACCAAGCTGTTTGAGCGCGGTCAGCGTGTCGATTGCATTGGCTTTGTCTGCCAACAGCACGCCTTCGGTGATTTCCAACTCCAGACGCTCAGGCGCGAGGCCGGTCTCGGCGAGAATCGCGGCGACATCCTGCGTCAGATTGCCGTGCTGAAATTGGATCGGCGACAGGTTGATGGCGATCCGCAACGGCGCTGTCCAGCGTGCTGCTTCGCGACAGGCTTCGCGTAGTACCCACTGTCCTAATTGCGTGATGAAACCGCATTCTTCGGCGATGCCAATAAAGTCATTCGGCGGCAGCTGCCCGCGAACCGGATGACGCCATCGCACCAGTGCTTCGAAGCCGACAACCAGACCGCTCTGCGTTTCGGCAAGCGGTTGATACTGCAAATACAGCTCGCGGTTTTCCACGCTGCTTCTGAGATCGCGCTCCAACTCGCGGCGCTCGCGCATCGCTTTATCCATATCGGGTTCGAAGAAGCGATATGTGTTGCGGCCCTCGGCTTTGGCGCGATAGAGCGCCATGTCGGCATTACGCAACAAGATGGCGGCCGAATCGCCATCGTCCGGGTACACCGCAACCCCGATACTCATGCCGACGATCGTTGCGCCGCCTTCCAGCACAAAGGGTTCGGCCATGGCGTCGCGAATGCGGGTCGCCAAGCGCTGGGCACTGTCCGGTTGATTGCACCCCACTTGAACAATGGCGAATTCATCGCCGCTCAAGCGCGCCACGGTATCGGTTTCGCGCACGATACCGGCGAGTCGCCGAGCGACGTTTTTCAGCAATTCATCGCCGCTGGCGTGGCCCATCGAATCGTTGACGTCCTTGAAGCGATCCATATCCAGACAGAGCACGGCCAAGCTGCTTTGCGCCCTCGCCGCGCAGGCGAGGTCATGTTGCAATCGGTCATTGAATTGCACGCGGTTCGGTAATTCGGTCAGCGCATCGTGATGGGCGAGGTATTCGATACGAGCCTGTGAGCGCTTCTGCTCGGTCAAATCGCGAATCACGAAAATCTGTTTGTGCTTTTTGCCATCCTGCATGTCGCGTGCAAACAATTCGATGGGCAGCGACTGTGCGGCGTTCACCCGCAGTGCGGTCTCGATCGCCCGGCTCTGCTGGGGGTTCAGCGCCATTAACCGCAGCGTGGCCTGCAGGGCTTGTTCGTCGAGAAAATGTCGCACCGGTAATCCCGCAATGTTGCGAGCGGAGAGGCCCGTCATTCGCAGGAATGCTGCATTGGCATATTCAATCTGTTCATCGCTACAAATCACGATACCTTCGGTGCTGGCGCCGGCTAATGTTTCCAGACGTCGTGCTTCATCGACGGTGCGTCGTACCAAATGCTGATCGAGCAGCGAGGTGGAGAGGCAGAGAATGGCGATCATGGCGGTGACGATCGCGAGGCCGATGGCCAGCCATCGATCCGATAACGCAAATTCGGACAGGGGCTGATCTGCCAGCGGTACCAAGTTGAGGGAAGCCATGCCGGAAAAGTGCATGCCGCAAATCGCCAGCGTCAGTAAGCCAGTTGCGCCGGCAACCCCGCCGAGCGTGCGCCAGCGGTGGGCGGTCAATAACGCCAGCGCGCCTAAGCCAACGCCGAGCACCACCGATAACCCGACCAGATCGACATCGTATTTGAAGTAGCCGGCAAGCCGCACGGCGGACATGCCGATGTAGTGCAGGCGCTGATGCCAAGACCGACAATCGCACCGCCTAGCGCAGCCCAACGGGGGCCATCGCGGTACACGCACGCGGCGATACCCATACCGGTAACAACGATGGCGACCACTACCGATGTCACCGTCAGCCAGAAGTCATAGGTGACCGGAAGGCCGGGTTGATAGGCCAGCATTGCAATAAAGTGCGTAGCCCAGATGCCGAAACCGGTGACTACCGCAGCGGTACCGAGCCAAGAAGCGCGTATTTTCGGCCGCTGGCTATCGCGTGCGCGGCCGATGAGGTTGATCGCAGTCAGCGCGGAAAGAAAACAAACGGTTCCGGCCAGCAACACCATCCATAAGTTGTGATCCATCACCAGGCAATCGTAAATTCTCTGCATGGCAAACTCTTCTGAGGCTGAAATGAGGCCAAACCGCGAGCCGACGAGCGAGCGTCCGATGCTCCGGTCTGAACCTATATCGTGTGCGTGACGCTAGGTCACCTGCCCATATCCACAGGCAGGTGGTCAGGAATGAGGTGCGGTTTTGTGGAATTGAAGTAACGACCGACAAAACGGGCCGCTTACTTACCGAGCAGCGGCCGGATGCAATGTGAATGATTCAAGCATAGGGATGGCAGTTTGCCAAATAAGGGGCCGGGTTACTTTTGTTTAGCATTGGCCTCTTGAGTCTGGCCCTCTCCCGTTTGGCCTGAAGGCCAAACGGGAGAGGAGGTGGCTTAATGCTGTCCCGGCAGCGGTTCATTTTCCAGCGCATCATGCGCGGCTTTCTGCTTTGCGTGATCCGCTGCCAACCACAGATACATCGCCGGCACGATGAACAGTGTGAACAATGTGCCGATGCCGATACCGGTAGTAATGACCAAGCCGATATTGTTGCGGCTCGCCGCGCCAGCCCCGCTCGATAATAACAACGGTACTGCGCCCAGAATCATCGCCCACGTCGTCATCAGAATCGGTCGCAACCGCGTCCCCGCCGCAATGTTGATAGCTTCGCGTTTCGATTTGCCGCGACGTTGCTCGTCGTTCGCGTATTGCACGATCAGAATGCCGTGTTTCGCGATCAACCCCACCAGCGTAATCAAGCCCACCTGCGTGTAAATATTCAGCGATGCTGCGCCGAGGAAGATAAACACCATCGCGCCGAAAATCGCCATCGGCACCGACATCATCACGATGAGTGGATCGCGGAAGCTTTCGAACTGCGCAGCGAGCACCAGGAAAATAATCAAAATCGCGAACGCGAGTGTGGTCGCGAAATTATTCGATTCCTGAATGTTCTGGCGCGATTGGCCCGCGTAGTCGATGTCATAGCCCGCCGGCAGCGTTTCGGCTGCAAGTTGCTTCATCCGTGCGAGTGCATCGCCGAGCGCTACCGAGGTGACGCCGGTGATCGTTGCCGAATTGAGCTGTTGGAAATGGTGAATCGATTGCGGCACCGTTTCGGTTTTCAACGAAATGATCGTCGACGCCGGGACCATGTCGCCGTCACCCGTGCGGATGAAATAGTTGTTTAGTTGTTCCGCATTCAAACGATCGCTCTGCTGCACCTGCGCGATGACTTTGTAGGAGCGGCCAGCCATGCTGAAGTAATTGATGTAGCCGCCGCCGAGCATCGCGCCGAGCGATGAACCGACGTCGCGCATAGTGAGCCCCAGCGCTGCGGCTTTATCGCGATCGATAATCACGGTGGTTTGAGGTTTATCGTATTTCAGATCGGAATCGACGAAATAAAACAGGCCCGCTTCCTGCGCTTTTTTCATCAGCGCATCGGAGACTTCGCGCAGATTCGTAAAAGGCTCGGTGGTTTTCACCACGAATGAAAACGGCAGGCCGCCACCACCGCCCGGTAATGAGGGCGGTACGAACGCGGCTACGCGTGCGCCGGCAATTTGATCGAATTTCTGTTGCAGATCTTTGGCGATGTCCACGGTCAGGCGGTCGCGCTCATCCCACGGTTTCAAAATCAGCGGCGCGAATCCCTGGTTCAGTTGACCGCCGAAACCATCGAATTGCACGATGTGTGAAACTTCGGAAATTTCGGAAACTTTTTTGTACACCTGCTGCGAGTACAGCTCCATTTGCTGCGGGGTGGTGTTCGGCGGGCCGGTCGTGATGTTCACGATCAAACCCTGATCTTCGGTCGGCGCCAATTCGCTTTGCGAAAACTTCGCGAACACAAAAATCGACAATATGATGATCGCCCCGAATACGATGGCGACCGGCCAGGCGTCGAGCACATGGCGCAGTATCGATTGATAGATCGAGCGCGTCACCTCGAGATTGTGATCGATCGTTTTGGCGAGTCTGCCTTCCTGTTGATCGGCGCGAAACATCCGCGAGCACATGACCGGCGACAGCGTCAGCGCGATGACTGCGGATACCGCGACGGCGGCGGCGAGCGTGAAGGCGAATTCGGTAAACAATGCACCGGTGAGACCACCTTGGAATCCGATCGGTACATACACCGCGATCAATACCACCGAAATAGCGATGATCGGGCCGGTCAGTTCGCGTGCGCCGGTGAGCGCCGCCTGCATCGGCGTCATGCCTTCCTTCATATGACGGTCGACGTTTTCGACAACGATGATGGCATCGTCGACCACCAAACCGATCGCGAGCACGAGCGCGAGCAGCGTCAGCAAATTGATCGAATAGCCGAGCGCCAGCATGATGGCGAGTGCGCCGATCAGCGATAGCGGCATGGCGAGTGCAGGAATAAATACCGAGCGGAACGTACCAGTAAAAAGAAAGATAACGAGTGTGACGATGAGGAGCGCCTCCACCATCGTTTTCATTACTTCGTAAATCGAACTTTGAATATACGAGGATGCATCAAAGCCGATGTAACCTTGCACGCCGCTTGGCAACTGTTCGATGATCGAGGGCCACAGTTCGCGAATTTTTTTCGCAACTTCGAGAACGTTGGCATTCGGCGCCGCATCGATCAAGACGACGGCAGCGGGTTTGTTATCGAAGCGGCCGTTGACGTCGTAATTCTGCGCGCCCAGTTCGACCGTCGCGATATCGCCTAAACGTACGAATGAATTTCCGTTGCGCTTGACGACGATATTGCGAAATTCCTCGGGGCTGTGCAGATCGGTATCGGCTTTCAGGTTAACCGTAATCATCTGCCCTTTGGTGGAGCCGACGGCCGACAAGTAGTTATTGTCGGCGAGCGCTGCGGAAATATCCGCAGCGGTGAGATTGACTGCGGCGAGCTTGTTGGGGTCGAGCCATACGCGCAATGCAAAGGTGCGCGCTCCGCCGATATCTACCGATTGCACGCCCGTTACCGATTGCAGTTTTGGCTTTACGACGCGAACCAGATAATCGTTGAGTTCATTTGCCGCGAGCTTTTCGGACATGAAGTTAATGAACATGATCGACGTTGCGCCGGCGTTATTCTGAATAGAAATGTTCGGCTGTTGCGCTTCCGGCGGTAATTGATTGATGACGGCGTTAACTTTCGAACTGATTTCCGCCAGCGCGCTATTTACGTCGTAATTCAACTTCAGATTCACGGTGATGGTGCTGGCACCGTTGAGACTGCTCGACGTCATGTAGTCGATGCCTTGTGCCTGCGAAATCGATGCTTCGAGCGGTGTTGTGATAAAGCCCGCGATCACGTCAGGGTTAGCGCCGTAATAAGTCGTGGTGACAGTGACGGCAGCAGACTGCGTTTCAGGGAATTGCAGAATGGGCAGCGCAAACGCGGCGCGCAATCCGAGCACCAGAATGACTAGACTGACGACGCTCGCGAGCACCGGCCGGCGGATAAAAATATCGGTTATGTTCATT
>CBFHCK010000131.1:0-7094 GCA_965653955.1 uncultured Spongiibacteraceae bacterium | reverse complement strand
ATTGATTCATTTCCTGAAAAGCAAAACGCCTGCGTAACAGCAGGCGTTTTTGTTTGTGTGGGAAAAACTTAAATATCTCGATTAATCGTTTGCGTCTTCGATTAATTTAACTGCGACAATCTGAACGACCTGCGCATCAATACGAAACCGCACATTGAATTCGCCAATATGCATACCGTAAATGCGTTCGGGTTCATGTTGATAAGCCGGGCGCGGATCAAGCGACAACACCTCCGTAATCATTCGCTTTGTTGCGCCATCGATACTCACGTTCGCCACATCGAGTTGCCACTCGACCGTCAGTCGCTGCGGTGAAGATTGCGCGTATCCCGCCCGTGCATTTACGACGCAATCGGCATAGGGAATATATGGCTTGATGTCGAGTATTGGCGTGTCATCGAGCAGATCGGCTCCACGAATATGCAGATGTACGCCCTGACTCACATCGACCCGCAACAACTCGACAACGGATAAACCAATTGGGTTTGGCCGATGTGTCGAGCGTGTGGCGAACACGCCGATTTTTTCATTGCCGCCGAGACGCGGTGGCCGCACCAGTGGCTTCCATTCGCGCCGCACGGCATGAAATACGAACGTAAGCCATAGATGTGAAAATTGTTCGAGGCCTTGCACAGCATCCGCATTAGCGTAAGGAGGCAACAATTCGATAACTGCGTCGACCGCCGCCAAACCGGGTTGACGGGGAATGCCAAATTTTTCGCGATACGGCGAATGTATCAAGCCAATTGCGGAAAATTGAAAATTGTTTTTACTGAAATCCATCGCGTCACCCGCAAAGAAGCCGGTGCATTGTGCGAGAGTCTCAGGTAACGATCAACTCGTCTTGCAGCCATTGCTGTAAGAGTCCGACGACACACTGAGGTACAGCTTCGTCCGGTAAATAATCAGTCAGCAATTCGCACACTTCGCCGAACGAAGCGCCACCCGCGAACGCATCGAGCGTTATAACCTCATGCGGCAGCGCGGGACGAAATAGCAGCTTTAATTCCTTCCGCCAAATCAACCACGTCTGCGCTGGTTGTGGCAGCGCTTGTTCGGGAGCTCGATCTTCGTTCAATGCCTTCCATAACTCGACGGTATTTTCTTGCAGATCGATGCAGCGCAAAGATGCAGTAAATCGCAGCGTCAACGTGGGCCATTGTTGAGCATTGAGCTGCGCCAAATAGTCATGCGGAATCGGTTTCGCATTGGCAGCATCGAATGCATGGCAGAGCGCCCATTCGAATCGCGCCAATTCGATGAGATCGAGATGTTCGTTATAAGGTGCCGTCGTTTGCAGAAAGTTTTCCAACTCGCCGCCAACGTGACGAAACGAAAAATAGCGAGAAGGATGTTTCGCAATGTAGGCATGGATCAACTGCTCGAATTCATCGTCGCCAATGTACTTGCGCAAAACGCGGTAATCGGCCGTCAACGCTTCGACAAAGCGGGCGCGGTACGCATTCACGTAAATATGCAAACGTGTAGCCCGCGAGATATGGCGTGTTTCGACAATGAGATGATCGATGACCGTGCGCGGATCCAGCAGATGCGCCTGCAATTCCCGCTGAATATCATGTAACGATGCCGTCATACGATGTTCTCCACCGTGACTCTGTATGGAGAGTCAGCAGCGGCCAACGTCGTTTCCGCAATCGTTCGAACTATCGACAGCTCTTCGAGTAATTCGTCGAGTGGAGGAATATTATCATCGCGCTCAATCATTGTCGGAATCTGACCGAAAAGCTCGACCGCTCGGCCGTATAAATCCCATACGTTTTTACTGACGGGATGATCGTGCGTATCGATCAGATAATCGCCGCGATCGAGATGGCCCGCCAGATGAAACTGGCGCACACGGCTGCCGGGTATATTTTTCAGATAATCGAGCGGATCAAAATCGTGATTAACCGCGCTGACGTAAACGTTATTGATATCGAGCAATAGCAAACAATCGGCGCGCTCGGAAACTTCACGCACGAATTCCCACTCGCTCATATCCGAAGCGGTGTACGTAATATAGCTCGAGACATTTTCAAGCAGAATTTGTCGCCCAAGAAAATCCTGCACGCGACGAATGCGTTCCACCACATGATCGAGGGCCGCTTCGGTATACGGCAGCGGCAACAGATCATGCATGTTCAAACCATCGACGCCAGTCCAGCATAGATGGTCCGAAATCCATGCAGGCTCGATGCGATCGGCCAGCGTTTTTACGCGCTGTAAATAATCGAAATCGAGCGCATCGGCGCTACCAATCGACAACGCGACTCCGTGCATTGCTACCGGATAAAGTGCGCGCACGCGTTCGAGATAATGCAGCGGCTTACCGCCATCAACGAGATAATTTTCCGTCAGAATCTCGAACCAATCGAGCTGCGGTTTTTGTTCGAGAATAGCTTCGTAATGCTGTCGACGCAGGCCGAGGCCGTAGCCTTTTAGCGACGTAGAAGTGAACATGATTATTCCGTGAAGCGTGTGTATTGCCTCTTCCCACTCGGGAGGAGGCAATCGCAGTTTACTCGACGACTTTTTACTCTACGACCTTGCCGCCCTTCGCATCGCACTCGGCCTTGGTGATCGCTTTAAAACCATGACCTTTACAAACGTTTTGACCTTTACACGCATTCTCGGCGGTTTTGCAATCCGATTGACCCTTGCATGAGGTAACGCCACCACAATGAACCTTAGCCTCGTCGGCATGAACATGGGTAGCAACGGTAGCAGTACCCGCGAACAGTGCTGCGGTAGCCGCTGCCAACATAATGGCTTTCGAATGATTGAAGTTCATAAGCTATCTCCACAGTGAAAGAATAAGTGAACGTTTACGCAACAGGGCATCCGAACCAAGTTTGCGATGAATTACTCCGACACATCCCGGTGGCGGTACAAACGCTAGAGAAATTTTTTCGCGAGCCAATGATCAACTGAAACAGCGCCGGGACCACGTGCGACGATAAGCAGAAGTGCCGATGCCCACAACAGGTGATCGGGATAATTCGCCGGATAAACAAAAATTTGAATCACGGCGGTCATCGCTAGCAACCCGAGCGCGCTCAACCGCGCTGCCAATCCAACTAACAGCATCACTGCCAACAGATGTTCCTGAATCGTCGCGAGATACGCGGCAAGCTCTGGCGATAACAACGGCACCTGATATTCGTCGCGAAATAAATCGAACGTTGTTTCTGTAATTTTCCAACCATCAACCTTGGTCTGACCGGACCGCCAGAATACGATTGCAACCGAAACTCGCGCAACGAGCGCAATGGCAGAGTGGGGAATTTTTTCGAGCGTGCGAATTACGTTTTGCACCGTCGTGCGAGAATTCATTGCGATGTCTCCGTGATTACATGACCGCACTGTACGCACCGGCCATCACGACAACATCGCTTAAATCTCACATTTCAGTCACAAACCTCAGTGAGGCGAAATTAATTATCGTTATTTATTTAACCAAACCAGAAGCGTCGCGAGCATCTGCTCGACATTGATCGGCTTGGCGATGAAATCGTTCATGCCGGCGGCGAGGCATTGCTGGCGATGTTCGAGCAGCGTATCCGCCGTCATCGCTAAAATCGGTAACGAAGCGGTCGTCATGCTGCGGATTGCCTGCGTCGTTTGAAAACCATCGAGCCCGGGCATTTGTAAATCCATCAACACAATGTCATAAGCCGGCGCAGCGTCTGTGCGGAAAATCTCGATCGCCTGTTCACCATCGGCGGCCACATCTACCTGTGCGCCGTGATGCATCAAAATACCTTTTGCCACCTCCTGATTCAGCACATTGTCTTCGACCACCAAAATGCGCGCACCAGCGAGTGTTTGCGATGCCATTGATGCAACGCTATTCCGCATCGGAATCATCTTCGCCGAAGCGGGTGGCAGCTGCACAGTAAAATAAAACAGGCTTCCGCGTCCCGGCTTGCTTTCAACGCCAATTTCGCCGCCCATCAGTTCGACCAGCCGTTTGCAGATTGCAAGCCCGAGACCACTGCCGTGATAACGGCGCGTCATTGAAGTGTCAACCTGATGAAAGGCGCGAAACAGCTGCTCGGTCTGATCGGCGCTTAGGCCAAGGCCGGTATCCAGCACCGAAAAACGCACGGCGACGGGATTTTTATTTTCCGAGATGACCTCCGCCGAAATCGACACCTTGCCTCGATCGGTAAACTTCACCGCGTTGCTACCGAGGTTCACCAGAATCTGCTGCAACCTCAGCGGATCTCCGCGCAGCGCTACGGCCGCTTGTAAATCGATGTTGAGTTCCAAGCCCTTTTCATGCGCCCGCACCGATAAAATTTTCGCCACGTTTTTAAGCAGATCGCCCAATTGAAAATCGATCTGCTCCAATTCGAGTTTGCGCGCTTCGATTTTCGAGAAATCGAGAATGTCGTTCAGCATGCCAAATAAAAACTGTGCGGCCGCATCGGCTTTCTCGACATAGTCGCGCTGCTGCGATGTCAACGTGGTGGTTTGCAATAAATAACAAAGACCGAGAATCGCATTTAACGGCGTGCGAATTTCGTGGCTCATATTCGCAAGAAAATAACTCTTCGCAAGATTGGCATCTTCCGCTTCGCGCTTAGCCACGACTAATTGTTCAGTCCGCTCGCGAATGCGCTCTTCCAATTGCGAATTAATCAGACCGATCTCACTGCGCGCCTGGCGCAATTCGGCTTCAACTTGCGCGCGTTCCAATGCCATTTGAATGGTTGCATGCAATTCGCGTTCGGAACATGGCTTCATCAAGTAACCATACGGGCGTGTGGCGCGAGCTCGATTCAGGGTTGCCTCTTCCGAATATGCCGTTAGATAAATGATCGGAGTGGGCGATCGCTTGGAAATACGTTCAGCGGTTTCGATACCATCGATATCGCCCTGAATATGAATATCCATCAGTACAATATCCGGGTGGTCGCTATCGACATGCTTCAACGCCTGATCGCCAGTAGTCGCGATCATGGGAACCTCGTAGCCGAGCTTAACCAGTCGCTGCTGCAAATTGAGCGCGATGATTCGCTCGTCTTCCACCACCATTACCCTGACTGTCATCGGCTTTACCCCTACCTTCGCTTTTATCGCGCATCGTGGCGTCGAATATCGATTATTGTTTTAGACAGCGAGCGGAAATCTCAACTCGAATCGCGTCGGCGATCGTTGCATTGTGATACTTCCACCCAGTTGCTCGGCCAATAGCTGCACGAGCTGCAGACCCAACGTGCCGGTTTTTCCCCATTCAACGTGGGCAGGCACACCGGCGCCGTTATCGCCGATAGTCAGCGCGACCGTATCCTTATCCAGCGCCAATTCGACCTCAATTTGTCCTTTGCTCTCGGGAAATGCATGTTTCAATGCATTGGTAATTAACTCGTTGACGATGAGCCCGCACGGAATCGCCTGGTTGATCGATAGAAAGACTTCCTCGACATCAAGCTGCAGTTCGATGCGTTCGGGTATCAATCCATAGGAAGCCACCAAATTGGGTATCAGCGATTCGAGAACCCCCGCCAAATCGACGCGCGCAAAATCTTTTGATTGATATAGCGTCTGGTGAATTAGCGCCATCGAGCGAATACGGTTCTGGCTATCTCGCAGCACGCTTCGGATACTTTCATCCTCGATACGACTCGACTGCAGATCCAGCAAGCTGTCGATAATCTGTAAATTATTTTTAACCCGATGATGAATTTCGCCGAGCAATACATCTTTTTCGCGCAAGGCTGCCTGAATGCGCATTTCTTTTTGCTTACGATCGGAAATATCCACAATGGCAGAGAGCACCATTGGGCCTTCTTCAGTTTCGATGGGATTCAAGCCGATTTCGACGGCAAATTCGCTGCCGTCTTTGCGCATGGCGAATAGATCGCGCCCCGCTCCCATGGGCCGGGCATGTGGGTCAGCAAAAAAACCACCGCGCAAGCGTGGATGTTGTGGTCGAAATCGCTCTGGCACCAAAATTTCGATTGGCTGGCCCAATAATTGGGCGCGCTGATAACCAAACAGCTTTTCGGTTTGTTCGTTAACCATCTCAATGGTGCCCAACGCATTGATCATCACCATCGCGCTGGGCGCCGATTCGACCACGCGTCGAAAACGTTCCTCCAATTGACGACGCGACGAAAGATCTCGCGTCACTTGGCCAAAGCCACGCAATGCGCCGTTATCGTCCTTCAACGGCGTCAGCACTACATTCGCCAGAAACCGCGATCCATCCCGGCGAAGTCGCCAGCCTTCCACCTCGCAATGCCCGCGAGCGCGCGCAATAGCCAATTCATTTTCCGGGAGACCAGCCACGCGATCTTCATCGATATAAAACAATGAAAAATGACGACCCATGACTTCGTCGGCGGTATAACCCTTGATGCGCTCGGCACCCTCGTTCCACGTTGAGATGCAACCTTCAAGATCGAGCATGAAGATCGCATAGTCCTGCACGGCAGAAACCAGCAGCCGAAAATTTTCTTCGCTGTCCCGCAGAGCAGTTTCAATATTCTGTTGTTTAACGTGATTCGCAGAGCTGCCTTCGATGGTCATATCCCCTCCCTGAGAGGCAGGACTACCAAGCCGAACTAAATGTTATTAGATGTATTTATGAGGGAAGATTATGAACGAAACAATCATCAGCAAGCATTTAATTCCCCGTTTAATTTTGTAATAGTAATCAATGAATCAATAACGTCTGCGTCTATATGCAATTCCTCTTTATTAAGCTAACGAACCGTCTAACAGATGAACTCAGCAGCGCCGTTGTTACGCTGTTGCAGGTAGAATTGACCACGCATTAAGTTCGCTCGCCAAATCCAACATAAAGCTCAAATAAAGGAATTCGCCGTGCCAGCCATCCCTTCACCTTTCGATCCTGTTGTTATCGGCCCGATGACTTTACGTAACCGCTTCGTTAAATCGGGTGCTAACGAAGCAATGACTATCGACGGCGCACCGTCGAAAGCCTTACTGCAACATCATCGCGATCTCGCTGCGGGCGGTGTGGGTATGACAACGGTGGCCTATGGCGCGGTATCGAAAGAAGGCCGCACGCTCGCCAATCAAATTTGGATTCGCCGCGAAATTCTTCCCGGCCTACGTGCGCT
>CBFHCK010000130.1:0-7101 GCA_965653955.1 uncultured Spongiibacteraceae bacterium | reverse complement strand
GCGGTTTTTGCCCGCTCCGCTTCGGCAGTACGCGCGGCGAGTCTCAATTCGTCCCGCTGTTGATCCATATCTTTTATCGCCTGCTCGGACAATTTACGGCGATAAGCCTGCTCCGCCAACGCGACCTGTTGTTGAGCCAGATAGATCTTGTGCTGAACAACTTCACTATCGTCGCGCTCGCGTAACGCCTTATCCGCACGATTAAGTGCATCCTGAGCATCCTTCAGCTCAGCCGGCGCGAGATTGCTCCCGCGCGATTGCGTTTGCAGTGCATTGAAGCTTGCGTGTGCGGCGTCGAGCCGTGCATCTGTACGCGGTGTTGAACTACACGCAGTTAATAATCCGGTGACAGTGATCGACGCGGTCAACGCGCACGTGTTAAAAAAAGAACGCTTGTTCATGATGAGCTCCCTAATGCCATAAAAATAACCAGTGCCATCGAAATCACGGTGTTTGCTGGCGGTTGATTTCTTCTCGCAGCGCACGTTGACCTTGCTGTGCATCCTGGACGGCTTTTTCCGCCCTCATCGCATGAGCCTTGGCTTCGGCCAATTTGGCATCGGCCGCCACCTCTTCAGCTAAACGCCGAGCTTCCAGATAATTTTTCTTGTCCATTTCTTTCTCGACCATCGCCATTTTGTCCTGCGCGGTTTTCAATTCCAGCGGTGCAAATTCAGCACCGCCCGCACTGACTGCGCTATCGAGCGCTGTTTTCGAAACGGCAATTTCAGCTTTTGGTTCCGGCGTGTTCGCGCAACCCGCCAACATCGCACCGACAATTAAAACGCCGGCCCCTATCATTCGTTGTGCGCTCATCGCTGTTCTCCTTCCAATTAACCATTTGTGTTCGATTAGCTGATTAATAACCTACTGGCGCGAAGCGTTAAAAACGATATACGTCGCTCTGCACTTTTAAATTCTCCGTCGATATCATTTCGACGCAGTGCTGAATTGTGGGGAATGACGAATCGGCATTGACAGAATTGGCCGTTGTCGAAACCGTAACAATCGGTTGCCATAAAACTACCGGGCGCTGAACTTCGCTCTTAGCGACGAGGGTGGGCGCAGTCTCGAGCGTCGCAATCACAGTCATCGTTATCCACGTCGAGGCCAAGAGCACCACCAGCGCCTTCATGATTCGACTCCCCCTTCTCTTCTGCAATTTCCACCATTTCTAACGAGGGCCTGAGGATCCTTTTCGCGAAATCCCGATCACGATACTCAGCACAGTCATGATTACAAAAATAACGAAAATTATTTTTGCAATTTCGACTGCACCTGCGGCAATTCCGCCAAAACCAAATACCGCAGCGATCAAGGCGATGATTAAAAAGATGATGGTGTAATGCAGCATGGAAACCTCCGTTTTTTCAATAAACGTTTGCGTGAATGTGTGAGTACATCTTAGAAAATGCTTGAAGAAATACTTATGAGAGTTCCCGCCAACTTAATGTCGGAAAAAACGGTCACTGCATGTAGGAATTTTCTTATAAGAGATTACGACGCCTGACGCACAAGCGGGAGCGTAGCGACAATCAATGTTCCTTCACCGATCGCAGAATGAACCTGCATCGCACCACCATTCGCTACAACGCGATAACGCATGCCTTCAAGGCCGTGGGATGAGGCGGCGGTATGGACAGGGTTGAAACCGCGTCCGTTATCGCGCACCTCGATAGAAGCTTGCTGTGGCTGCTTCGTCAGCTTTACTTCGACTTGCGATGCGGCAGCGTACTTGACGATATTTGTTAACGCTTCCTGTACCAGCCGATAAACCGTTAAATCAGCGGCTGGAGTTAAATTAACTGGCTCCAAAGTACACGTGCATTGCAGATTGGTTCGGGCTGAAAATTCACGCACCAGAATATCGAGCGCGGCGACGAGGCCGAGTTTACTCAGCGATGATGGGTGCAACTCTTCGATAATTCGTCGCTTCAGCGATATGCCGTTGTTCAACGCCTGACCCAAATGCAGAAGCCGCTCTTTGATGTACTCGTTCGCATCAGTCAGCCGAGCTTTTAAGCGCGCCAGATCGAGTTTGGCAGCCACCAGCAGAGCGCCCAGCTCATCGTGCAACTCGCGCGCAAGGCGTGCGCGCTCATCCTCCCGCACATTCAATAAATGCAGCGTCAGTTCGCTGAGACGGCGCGTGCGCTCCTGAATCTGCGCTTCCAGTAAATCATGGTCACGTTGCAATTGGCGCTGCTGTTGTTCCCGCTCGCGCACCAGCAAGCGCGCTTGTCGCGAATAAAATACGAAAGCGGTCAAACCGCCTATTACGATCAGCGTGTTGGCAATGCGCACCCACCACTGCGTCTGCTGAAGCAGCCGGCGATCATATTCCACCCGCTGCGTTTCCCTATCGCGCATGCGATCACTGCGCTCGCGAATTCCATTCATCTGCACACGACCGCTGGCTGTTTCCACAATCGCTTTCCATGCGTCGCTGCCGCCGCTGCGCAGCGCCACGGTTAAACTCATTTCTTCCTGCTTTTTCGCAATAGCGGTCGCGAGCGCTTCGAAATCAGCGACAAAATTCGGATCGTGAAGGTAGCGTTGCCGCATCGCATTCATCGATGCGGCAATCGCAGTACGAGACTCCTGATATGGACGCAGATCCTCCGCTTCTCCGGTAAGCAAATAACCGCGCTGGCTGGTTTCGGCATCGATCAGCAGTCGCGTTAGTTTTTGCAGTTCAATACGCGCTTCGATAGCTGCGCTCAAATCGGCATTTATCGCCAGCACCCGCCAATAACTGATTTCATTAACCGCAAATAATGCGAATGCAAATAAGCTGGCGATTAAAACGCTCGAATTAATCTGCAACCATCGTCTGAGACGCCGATTCATGGAATACTCCCTGCATTCATCGCAATAAGCCCATTGTGCGCGATACCTTAAACAGAGAAAACAGCGTCACGCGATGAGGCCGCTATGGGATCCTCAGAACAAGGAGAACGCCATGATTAAGGTAGCGATTGTCGACGACCATGCGATCGTGCGCGCGGGTTTGCGACAGTTTCTGTCCGAACAATCTGATATCGAGGTAACGGGCGAAGCGGCAAATGGCGCAGAGGCGCTGGGCTTGGTACGCGCGGGAAATATCGATGTATTGCTGATGGATATTGGCATGCCGGGGCCGAGCGGTATCGATGTACTCGGTACAATTCGAGCGCACGCACCGCAATTACCAGTGCTAATTCTTACCGGCTATCCGGAAGAACATTACGCAACGAATCTGTTGCGGCAAGGCGCAAGCGGTTATCTCAATAAGGAATGCGAACCGGAGGAAATTGTTACAGCGATACGCTCGCTTGCGCAGGGGCGGCGCTACATCACTTCCGCCGTCGCCGAACTGCTAGCTGATCGATTGAATGGCAACGTGGACGAAAAGCCGCATCAAACATTATCGGAACGGGAGTTCCAGGTTTTTTTGCGGCTGGCGCAAGGCGAGACTATTACATCGATCGGCACCACGCTTTCACTCAGCGTTAAAACCGTGAGCACTTATCGTTCGCGCATACTAGAGAAAATGGCACTATCGAGTAATAGCGATCTTACGTATTACGCCCTTAAGCATGAATTGATTAAATAGTTTTCTATTCACTATTTTTTTCAATGCATGCAGCTTTTATCAACCGCCGCGCGTATGCAGGGACAAGCAAAAATCAATCAAGTCATCAATTTCGGTGGATTTATCAAATACTGCATCGGCACCGAGCTGCAAGCAATGCGTTCGAATTTCCGGCGTCGCATAATTACTCAGAACGACCATTTTCTGCTCTGGCTTACGCTGCCGACACGCGGCCAATACTTCGAATCCCGATCCTTCCCGCAAAAATATATCGACGATGGCCAACTGCCAATCGTTGTCGATTTGTCGCAGCCACGTTTTAGCTTCGGATTCGGCGCCACTGCTGCCGACCACATTCACATCGGCCAGCTCGCCCAGCGCAGCGATCAAGTTTTCGGTGATCACCGCGCTGTCCTCGACCAAATAAGCATTAACTCTGCTCATGACATGGAAATTCGCATTGCGATAAAGATAAATAATGTCCCGAGCGGGACAGCCGACGGCAGTATAAGCCGCAATTATTTAATCGAGGTGTAGTCCGTTTCACAGGCTTCACGTAGGACTACACCTACATCACAGCATCTATCGAACAACGGAAACGCTTTTCGCAATCAACACCGAACGCTCGCTGTCACGCTCGATTTCCCCATACACGCGCAACTGCGAATCCGGAGCGAATTTTACTTTACCGAGCAGGTCCTCATCCGCTTTCACCATGATTTGGCCCGTGCTATCACGCAGCAATAGATGATTGGCGTCGGTCTGTTCCACAATCCCGCCTGTCACTACAACTTTGGTGTCGTCAGGCGCAGCCACAGCCTCCGAAATGGTGAAATTCGTCGCGTTATGCGATGCACATGCCGTCATCGACAAAAGCGCCGCCACCGCGATAGCGCGAGGTAATGTTGCGAGTGTGATAATACGCATGATCATTTCTCCGTAATCGAATCCGCGATGCGGATTATTAGCCGCATCACTGACATTGATCGCGAAATTGAAAAAATGTTCTATTTTTCTTCTGATCTCACTCACAAATGACGAATACGCCGCGTTTCGGTATTTTTACATTCGACTGATAAATGTTGCGGCTATGCCCAATCATCGTCATCAGGCAGCGCATAAAATTCGCCGATGCGCGCCCACGCATCCTCCGGCGAGTCGACGTATTGAAAGAGCTTGAGATCCTCGGTGCTAATGCATCCCATCTCGTATAGATGATCGAAATTGATCAGCTTTTGCCAAAATTCGGTGCCGTACAAAAGAATTGGCACACGCCGCACCTTGCCTGTTTGCACCAGCGTAAGCGTTTCGAATAATTCATCGAGCGTCCCAAACCCGCCGGGAAACGCAACCAGTGCTTTCGCGCGCATCATGAAATGCATTTTGCGCAACGCGAAATAATGAAATTGAAAGCACAACTCCGGCGTGATGTACGGATTCGGATGTTGCTCATGCGGCAAAATGATATTGAGCCCGATGCTGCGCCCGCCGACGTCATAGGCACCGCGATTCGCGGCTTCCATAATGCCCGGGCCGCCGCCGGTGACAACCGCCATTTCACGGTCCGGATGCGAGATATTATGTTCCGTCACCAATCGGCCAAAAGCACGCGCGGCATCGTAATACTTACTTAACTCCAATTGCGATTTCGCCCTACGCCATGCCTGCTCTAGCTCGGCATCATCGGGCGCAGCGGTGTGGCGCTCGTCGAGTTCGTCGAACTGCAATTGTGCGATTTCCGGCGGTAACGAACGTGCACTACCGAACACCACAATCGTCGCCCGAATATTGTGTTCCTGCTGAATAAGTTCAGCTTTCAATAATTCGAGCTGCAACCGCAGAGGACGCAAATCCCGTCGCAGTAAAAATTCCTGATCGAGGAATGATAATTCGTAGGCGGAAGATTGATCATATGCAGTCTCTGCACGCGCACGGATCTCTTCTTCCGCACTGAAGAAATTTTCGTCGCGCAAACGGTGCTGTGGCATGGATATCTCCTAATAATCACTGGCCTTAGCCGATCGAATAGTTTGAAATATAGTGGCATTGTTAGCGTGACGTCATAACATTTACGAAGAATGGCACACTTGCATGAAGTTAATGGACTACAAATGGCAAAAGGACCCCGCCTCTACTGAGATGGGCTTTTAAGGAGAAAGGAATGGCAGCAATATTAATTACCGGCGCAAGCCGGGGCATCGGGCTCGCACTGGCACAGCAATTCGCTGCACGCGGCGATCGGGTAATCGCCGTTTGTCGCACGCCGAGCGCCGAACTTTCGCAGATCGAAAGTATTCGTCTGATCAGCGACATCGAAGTCACCGCCGATGACGCACTACAGCAACTGGCGACGCAGCTCGACAAGCAACCGCTCGATGTCATCATTCACAACGCCGGCATGTTAACGGCGGAGTCACTACAGGATTTGAATGCCGATCGCATTCGACGGCAATTCGAGGTGAATGCACTGGCGCCGTTACGCATCACGCAATTACTACAGCAGAATCTGCGCAATGGCAGCAAGGTCGTACTGATTACCAGCCGCATGGGTTCGATCGACGACAACACGTCCGGCAGTATGTACGGTTATCGAATGTCGAAGGCGGCATTGAATATCGCAGGCAAAAGTCTCGCGCTCGATTTACGTTCCAGTGGTGTTGCTGTCGGCATATTTCACCCTGGATTGGTGGCAACACGATTGACCGGTAGTCACGGCATTAGCCCACTCGAAGCCGCGATTAATTTGATCGCACGAATCGATCAATTAACGCTGGAAAATAGCGGTCAATTCTTTCACGCGAATGGCGAATCGTTACCGTGGTAACGAGCTCACTAATGCGGAAAAATGGCGCGGCCAAAACGTTGACCAACTTAAGGTTGTGTATATAATGTGACCAGCCTAAGAATAGCTTGTATGTATGTTCAGTAAATTCGACGTTCCTCCTGCAGTGCTTCGTCCATTTCTCACAAACAATACCTGCGCTTCTCGGCTGACCTGCCTGCTTCAGGCAATTGTTATTAATTGTTACGGGATTTTTAGTATGTCCAATGTAAGCACTGGCCACGTTAAGTGGTTCAACGAATCCAAAGGTTTTGGTTTTATTGCGCAGGAGAACGGTCCGGACGTGTTCGTACACTTCAGCGCCATCAATAGCGCTGGATTCAAAACACTTGCTGAAGGCCAGAAAGTGCAGTTCACCGTCACTCAAGGCAAGAAAGGTCCCCAGGCTGAGAACGTCACTCTCGTTTAAGTCTTAGTAACGCTGCAGCAGATTATCGCTGCAGCGTTTTTGCTTTAGTCCCTTCGAATCTGCCGACGATACATGTCGGAGGACGCCGCGATGCCATTGATCGCCCAGATCAGCCCGCTGTGCATGAGCGTCCGGATGTCGACCTGCTTGCCGTCCATCATCGCCGTACGCATTGAGCCCATCATACCCCCACTGAGGACAACTTGGTGACGTTGGGCATTCTTGAGTTCCGGCTCCGGCAGCGGGTTCGCGGGCAGCCGAATGGCTGCAGCGCTG
>CBFHCK010000129.1:0-7117 GCA_965653955.1 uncultured Spongiibacteraceae bacterium | reverse complement strand
CGTCAGCACGCCGACCTTGGTCAGCATCTGCGCATGCGCGAGCGAGCCGTTGATGTCGTGGTGGTACAGGCGCTTGTCGAAGCCGACCGAGGCGGTGAAGCGCTCGACGAAGGCATCGGTCGGCTCGGAAAAACGGCCGCCCCAGGGTTTGATCGGTTGCTCGTCGCTCATGGGAAGTCTTTATGGCTGCTGGAAAAAAGAGGCGGCGATTATATCAGCGGCGGAACGGGGAGTTGGCGGGTTGTCGGCTTCAAAATTCGAATTCGAGCTGCGCACGCCAGGTGCGCTCGGGTGTGTCATTGCTGACGCCGAAGATTACGCCGAATTCCCACTTGAGTTTCTTTGCGATGCCAAGCCGCTGCGTGCCCACCACGATCGGGCCGAGGCCCTGCGTGCCATCGCCGACGTAATACTCCAGCGCCGGCTCGAACGCCTCGTTCAGGCGCCAGCGCCATTGCGCCGCGCCGCCGAATTCCAGCTCGTTATCGATGCCCGTCCCGTATTCGTACTCGGCGATCAGGTTCACGGCGAGGCTGGTTTCGCCCAGTTCCTTCTCGGCTAGCAATCGGCCGCCAAACTCGGAAATGTTGCGATCCGTATCGCGTTCGAATTCGGCCAGCACGCCCCAGTCGATGCCGTACTCGCCGGGCTCGGTGAGTTGGTACAAGGCTTCCAGCTCAAAGCCGCTGACTGAAAAATGCTGTTGCTCGGTTTTGCGGGCGTTGACGTAAGCTTCGGCGAACAGGCGTTCGCCGATGGAGCGACCAAACGCGAAGCGGTGCAGTTGTTCGCCATCGAAGCCATCGCCGCCGTCATCGACCATCGTTGCGCGCCACTCCAGCTCGGTTTCGAGCGGCTGCACAAAGGGGTGATAGACGCGATCTATATCGGCGAAGACCGGCATCGCGGTGGTTAGCGCCGTCAGGCAGAGCAGGCGTTTCATATGGCGCTCCGCTCGGAACGACGCAGCGCGCCGAGCCCGATCACGAGCGCAAATACCACCGTGTATGCGCCGATTTGTAACGGCGTTGGTGTTGCTTCGTAGCCAATTAGCGCATGCAACAACTGGCCAGACGGCGAACTCTCGGCAACCCAGTGCGACGTATCCCAATACGGCCGCTGCGCCGGGGCGAGGCCCGCCTGTTCGAGAAAGCCCATGGCTTCCGCAGCCATGCCGGCGGCGAGCAGCGCAAGCAGGATCGAAGTGATACGTAAAGCGCGCTGCGGAGGCTGATAAATCAGCAGGTAATACAAAAGGGCGGCGACGCTGACGCCAATGCCGGTGCCGATCACGCCGCCGATCAACACGGGCATGAATGCCGAAAAACTGGTGCTGAAGCCCGAGCCGTAGAGCACGATCTCGGAAAATTCTCGCGAGACTGCGCACGCTACAGCGCCCGCCGCGCTCCAGCTCATCAGATAGCGCCAGCGCTGCCGTGCGCTGCCGGCGCTATGGCAGGCGAGCAACACGATGATGATCGAATCGAGCAGCACGTTCAGTAATTCCTGGCCGACGCCATCGGCGAGATTCGAAATGGTGTCCATTGCTGCGGCGATACCGATCGCCCCGGCCAGCCCCAGCACAATGCCGCCGACTACGCCTATTCCAGCGACTGCGTTGATGCGAGCCGCGGCAAGCAGAGCGCTGATGATCAGCCCCGCTTCGAGTACCTCGCGCAGAATGATGATGAGGGCGCTCAGCATCGGCCATGTCTCCCGTTGTTTTTGTTCATTCCACCACTACCGTGCCCAGTGCGGTTTTTGGATGGAATTCGCCGAAAAACGGATACTCGCCGGGCGGTAGTGGCCCGATGAACAGAATGGCCTGGCCTCCACCCATGATGACTTTCTCGCGGTTGAGCTCATAACTCTCGAATTCTTCAGGGGTGGCGTCATGGTTGCTGACGATCAGCTTGACCTTGGTGTCGCGCGGAATAGTCAGCCGTGTCGGAGAAAATAAGTGATCACGGATTTCGAGCCGGTATTCGGGCGTCGCGGCCATCGTCATACCGCTTGTCAGCAGTGCGGCGCAGAATTGGAAGCGGCGCCATGCGCGATGTCGGGTCATCGCTTTTCTCCGTTGGATGTCCGGTCACCCGCAGTCGCTGCGCCGATGGTTTGGTATGTGGGGATGGAGCGGCCGGCGGTACGTTCGGCGAACCGCACGATCACTTCGAGACCGCCGCTGGCTGGACTAGCCAGCTCCAGCGCCGCGCCATGCAGATCGGCGATTTGGCGGACGATAGAAAGGCCGAGGCCCGAGCCAGTGGTATTCGACGCATGGCGATCGCCGCCCACGCGGTAAAAGCGCTCGAACACGCGTTCGCGCTCGGGCTCGGAAATGCCGGGGCCGTTGTCGCGGACGCGTAGGGTGGGCTGTTCGTTTTCGCGTTGCACGCTCACGACGATATGGCCGTTCGCCGGCGTGTATTTGCTGGCGTTGCCGATCAGATTCTGCAGCAGGATCTCGATGCCGAACGGATCGCCATACAGTGCCGTCGGCCCGCCCTGCAATTCGATCGATTGCGATTTTTTTTGCAAATCCGGGTACAGCTCGCGAATCACTTTCTGCGCAACGTCATACAGATCGAGGCCGCGCATCTGCGCCAGATATTGATCCGGAGCGACCCGATTTAGCGTCAGCATTTGCTCCACCAACCGGCTCAGCCGGTCGATGCCGCGATTCAGCTGCTCCAGCGTCGGGCTCGGGGCATCGCTTTCGGCGGCCAGATTGGCCGCATGGATTTTCAGCGCGGCAATCGGATTGCGCAGCTCGTGGGCGGCATCGGCAGTGAAGCGCTTTTCGCGTTCGAACGAAGCGGCGAGCCGGCGGAACAGCGCGTTGACCGAGCGCGTCAGTACGATCAGCTCGGCCGGTACATGTTGTGTCGACAGCGGTGACAGGTCGCTCGCCTCTTTTGCGCTGATATCGGCCGCCAGCGTTTCGACCGGTCGCAGGCCGAAGCTGACAATCGCCCAGGTCAGCAGCGCCAGTAATGGCAGCGCGATCACCAGCGGCAGCAGCGATTCGAGAATGATGCTGTCGGCCAGCGCATAGCGAATATCGTGGCGCTCGGCGACAACAATCCATAATCGCGTCGCGTCATTAAAATCGGCCAGCGCCCGCCAGCGATAACCTGCGTAATTGATGTCGACAAAACCCGGCTGCAACTCGGTCAGCCGGTACTGCGGCGCGGAGCTGGATTTCAGCAGTAACTCGCCGCTCTCACTCCATATCTGGAACGCCGTTTCGACCTGAAACTGCTCGTCGAATACCGCCAGATGCAGAAACGGCGTCGGGTCGATCCGATAGTTACCGTTATTCGGCCGCCGCAGCGAAACCTTGTCGTCGACCAGCCGGCCGATCAGTTGCAGCTCCTGCAACAATTCGGCGTCGAACAGCTCCTCCGCCTGCGCGACGCTGGCCTGATAACCGCGCAGCGCGGCGACGAACATCACCAGCGTGATCGTCGACATCAGCACAATGACGAGAAAGGTGCGAATCGATTTCATGCGGGGGTAACCGAGTAGCCGATACCTCGTATGGTGTGGATAAAATCCGCCGGCAGTTTTTTGCGCAGATTGTGAATATGCACTTCGATGGCGTTGCTGCTGATCTCATCGCCCCAGCTGTACAGCTTCGATTCGAGCATGGGCTTGGTCTGTATGGCGCCGACATTTTCCATCAACGCCTTCAGCAGCATGAATTCGCGCATCGATAACGGTGTGTCGCGATCGTCCACTGTAAGGCGGTGCGTGGCCGTGTTCAGTTTGACGCCGCCAATCGCGATCTCCGCCGCAGCGGCATTGCCGAGACGGCGCTCAAGCGCGCGCAGGCGAGCCAGCAATTCGTCGAGTTCGAAGGGCTTGGTCAGGTAATCGTCGGCGCCGAGGTCCAGCCCCGCCACCTTCGTGGCCAGCGCGTCGCGCGCCGTCAGAATCAGAATCGGCAGCGTCACTTTTTGTGCGCGCACGCGACGCAACAATTCAAGGCCGTCCATGTCCGGCAAGCCCAGATCGAGCACGACAATATCGGGCGGTTCCGCCTTGATACGAGTTAACGCACTGGCGCCGGTCGCGACGTGGTGCACCGGAAAACCATTGCGCTTGAGCGCCTGCACGATGCCGGCGGCGAGCAGGCTGTCGTCTTCGACCAGCAGAATTTGCATGCGAGCGACTTACTCCAGTTTTTTGCGTATCTGCGCCAATGCCAGTTCGATTTCGGCATGACGGCCCCGGTCAGCCAGCTCGCGTCCCGGGCGCGGTGCCGCACGCCGCGCTTTCTCCAGCGCATTGCGCGCCGAAGCGTATTGTTTCTGGTCGAGCAGGAACAAGCCGTAAAAATAATTTGGATCGATGCCATCGGGATTCAGCGCCACCGCCTTCTGTAACAGAGCCTGCGCCTTATCTTTATCGCCGAACCCGACCGGCCAGCCGGGCACCTTGAAATATAGCGTGCCAAGGCTGGTCAGCGCAGAGCCTTGCAATGCACTTTGATCGATCTCAATAGCTTTCTCTAAATCGTGCTTCGCGGCTTTCGCCAGCGATAACGCGCCCAGCCCACCTTTCGCACCGGCATGCGATGACTTGATGATGCCGCTCCATATCCACAGCGGCGCCGCGTCGGGATGCGACTGCACTGCGGCATCCGCCGTTGCCGTCAGTTCGGCGAAGCCACGCAGCTGCGCATCGTCCTTGAGTTGGTAGTTCACCTCGGCCCAGCGCGTTTGCAGCGCGGCGACCTGATCGTCGATGTCGCTGGCGTGTGCGCTCGTCACCCACAGCGCGGCAAACCCGCACAGCAGATACGCCACTCGGCGCGAACGGGCCGGTCGAGCCAGAAATAACGATCGGAATGGGAAAAACGGACGGAATGCAAAGAAAGGTGCGGTACGCATATCAGGCCTCGCTGGAATGTTTGTCGGGAAAGAACGAACGAATCACGCCGAGCTGTTTACGCAGCGCGCCATCGACGATGCCCGGCGTAATCTGGTTCAGTCTCGCGAAGAGCTTTTCGGGCCAGCCGATGTACAAACCGTCACGACCCGAGTGCAGGAGCGCAATGAGCGCGTCGGCGACCACGGCTGGGTCGTCGACGGCGTTTCCCAGCGCACTATTCATCGCATCAACCGCCGTCCCATTGAGATCGGTGGCGGTAGCGCGCGGCGCCAGATACTGCACAGCGACGCTTGTGTCGGCCAGCTCGCGGCGCAGTGCCTCGGTGAAGCCGCGCAGGCCGAATTTACTGGCGCAGTAAGCGCTGAAACCGGGATAGCCGATGCTGCCGAAAGTCGAACCGACGTTGACGATCGCCGCACGCTCGCGTCGCCTCAGCAGCGGCAGCAGATCGCGCGTCACCGCCATCGGAACCAGCAGATTTGTCGTCAGTTGCGTCTGTAGCTCGCCGATACCGGTGGCTTCGAGCGGCGCGAACATCGAAGTGCCGGCATTGTTGATCAGGCCGTCCAGACCTTGCGGCAGCCCGCGGCAATGTTCGAGCAACGCCCGCCGCGTCATCGCATCGCTCAGGTCGCCGGCGACATAGGAATGATCCGGACCGAGCGCTTGCAGCAGATCGTCGAGCCGCTGTTCGTTGCGCCCTTGCAATACCAGCCGCGCGCCCTCTGCCGCGAGCCGGCCGGCGATGGCCGCACCGATACCGCCCGTCGCGCCGGTCAGTACGAATGTCTTGGCTGCCACTTTCATCCCCGCTGCCCCGCTTCTGTTGGCGCGGCGCTTCGAGGAATTGTGCATGGCAGCGTCACGACCGAATCGAAGACGCCGCGATACAACCGGTAAAACATGTTTGCCGCATGCACGATCGCGTGCTGTTCCGCAGGTTCGTCGATGCGATCCATCAATTGCTGGAAGAACGCAACGTGGCCGACGTCGAGCGCACCGTGCGAGCGCAGGTAAGAAAACGCGTTGTCGGGCAGGCCGAGCGTGCTGCCGACTATCTGCGCGGCGCGATCGGCGAGGGCGATGCTGGTTCCTTCGAGTACGTGCACCATGCCGAAAAAGCCGATTGGCGCGACGCGCTGCACCATGTCGTAGGCATACGCGACCATCAACTCGGTAGCGGGATGCAGTGGTTGCCGGCGCGCCGCTTCCTTGTCGTAACCGCACGCGGCGATGTCGCTCAGAATCCATTCCTGGTGGCCGTACTCCTCTTCGATATATTCGGCCACCGCCGCCCGCAGCCACTCTTTTTCTTCCGGCAGCCGCGCCCCGACCGCCATTAACAGCGGCACCGTCTGCTTGACGTGGTGATAGGCCTGGCCGAGAAATCCGACATATTCGGGCAGCGTGACGTTACCGCCCAACGCGCGTGTGATCAGCGGCGCGGCATTCAGCGCCGCGCGTTCCGCAGCGGTCTGTTCAAGTAGCGAGTGATAAAAGCTCATCGGCTTCTCCGAGATGGCGGTACAACGCCTCGATCGTGTCGTGAAAATAAGCAGCAATGGCGGCGCGGCGCGGCCGGCCGTTTGCGGTCAGTAATTCGGGCATGGCGGCCAATGGCTGCGCCAGACAATGCCATTGCCGAATCTGCGCGTACTCCGGCAAATCACGATTGGCGGCGGCGACGGCACCGGCAATGACATAGCCGAGCAGCGGCTGCATCGGTTCAAGGAGCGCTACGCAATAGGGGCGTGCATCGCCGAGTACCACGCAGTGACGGAACAGGCCGCTGGCGAGCAGTGCAGTCTCGGGCCATTCGGGTGCGATATTGCGGCCGTACGAGGAAATCAGCAGATTCTTGGCTCGACCGTCGATCGAGAGATAACCATCGTCATCGAGATGGCCGAGGTCGCCGGTATGCACCGGCGCGTCGGTGGGTCGCGCAGGCTCGCCGAGGTAGCCCAGAAAGCCTGTGCCGCGCACGATGATCTCGCCCGTTTCGATCTTCACCCGGCAATGTGGAAGGACGCGCCCGGCAGTGCCTGGCCGATCATGGCGGGGCGTGTTTAGCGCCACCACCGAACCGCATTCGGATAGTCCGTAACCTTCGTACACCGCCAGGCCGAGTGTCCGGCATTGTTCGAGCCATGGCGTTGGTACCTTGCTGCCGCCTACGGCAATGAATTGCAGCGAAGTGGGCGCTCGCCAGCCGGCCTGT
>CBFHCK010000128.1:0-7144 GCA_965653955.1 uncultured Spongiibacteraceae bacterium | reverse complement strand
CGTTATTCTGACTGACGATGATAAAGGGAATACACGATGAGTGCGATTAGACCTGCCGCCACTGTGGTGCTGTTGCGCGACGGCACGGGAGGCTTTGAGGTGTTGCTGTTACAACGTAATAGCGCGTTGCAATTTGCAGGCGGACTTTGGGTATTTCCCGGCGGACGAATCGATGTTGATGACTATGCCGGCGCGTTAGATGAGTTACTCGCGGCAGCACGCAGAGCGGCGGTGCGTGAAACGCTCGAAGAAACCGGTCTCGATATCGCCGACTGCGCACTGCAATATTTTGCGCATTGGACAACGCCCGAAGCCGAGCCAATACGGTACGCGACGTGGTTTTTTGTCGCCGCAATTAAGATGGATAAGGACGTCGTTGTTGATGGCTCCGAAATTCTCGCGCATCGCTGGTTGACGCCTGCGGCGGCACTTGCGGCACATCGCGCAGGTGAATTGGATCTGCTGCCGCCGACGTATATTGCTCTGGCTGAATTGGACGGCTGCAATACAATCGATGAAGTTTTTGCGCGCTATCGCGCGCGTCGAGTTGTAGAAATTTTGCCGAAGTTCGTCAAGACCGATGTGGGCGCGGTGGCGTTATATCCGGGGGATGCCGGGTATGCTGACGCCGATCCATTTTTGCCAGGAAGGCGACATCGCACGACGCGGGATAAAAATGGCTGGTGCTACGAAAGCGATATTTGATAAATACGCGTGCAGCTTTGGGAATACCCCCACAACATCAGAAATAAAAAGGGCGCTGTGCGCCCTGAAAAAAATTAAGCCGCGACTTCGTTGATGTGGGTGAGTGCGCTGTTGATGGCGCTTATCAATGCATCGAGCACCGCACGCACGCTGTCTTCGGCCACACCAACGCCCCAATGGTTCTTGCCACAACTAATTATGCGAACGTAGCTAACGGCTTTGGCATCGGTGCCGCGTTGCAACGCATGCTCGTGGTAATCGATTATTTCGATACGGTCGTGGCTCACACTGCGTAATGCGGTAACGGCTGCTTCGAGAGCACCATTACCCTCGCCATTAACCACAATCGAACTACCGTTCGCGTTAATCAATTCGGCATGCACCGCCACGCGATCGAGATCGCGCGTGTAGATTTGATATTGCTGCAATTGCCACGGCTCGCGGCGGTGCACGTACAGCGATTCGAACAACTGCCGAATTTGCTGTGCATTCACTTCACCATCGATTCGTTCCGATAATTGCTGCACGTGACGTCCGAATTCGATTTGTAAGGCACGCGGCAATTGCAATCCGAATTCGCGTTCGAGCGTAAACGCGACACCCCCTTTGCCGGATTGGCTATTCACCCGTACCACCGCTTCGTAACTGCGGCCGATATCCTGTGGATCGATTGGCAAATACGGTACATCCCACGCATGCGTTGAATTCCATTGCTTCAATCCTTTGTGAATCGCATCCTGATGACTGCCTGAAAATGCCGTATAGACCAACTCGCCGACCCATGGGTGACGCACGTGCGTGCGAATGTCGGTGCAGTCTTCGACGCAGCGCACGATGTCGGCCATGTTGTGGAAATCGAGTTGCGGGTCGATGCCCTGGCTGTACATATTCATCGCCATCGTGATGATGTCCATGTTGCCGGTGCGTTCGCCGTTGCCGAGTAATGTTCCTTCGACACGATCGGCGCCGGCCATGACGGCGAGTTCCGCCGCAGCCACCGCGCAGCCGCGATCGTTATGCGTATGCACACAAAGACGTATGTGTTCCCGATAGCGGAAATTATCGTTGAACCATTCGATACGATCGGCAAATACATTGGGCGTATGCACTTCGACCGTCGATGGCAAATTGATAATGACCGGCTGGCCGATATCGGGGCGCCAAATATCGCAAACGGCCTCGCAGATGTCGCGCGCGAAATCGAGTTCCGTTTGCGTGAAGCTTTCCGGCGAATATTGAAACGTCCAATGCGTATCGGGTTGTTGCGCAGCGTACTGTTTAACCCATCGGGCACCGTTTTCCGCAATAGCGCGAATACCATTGCGATCGGTGTTAAATACATAATTGCGCTGTGCTGGCGATGTCGAGTTGTACACGTGCATGACGGCACGGGGTGCGCCCTGCAACGCCTCGAAACTGCGCGCGATAATATCTTCGCGTGCCTGCGTTAACACCTGGATGGTTACATCTTCTGGAATCAGATTTTCTTCGATTAACGCGCGCACAAAATCAAAATCGGGTTGCGAGGCCGCCGGAAAACCCACTTCAATTTCCTTGAAGCCGATCGCGACCAACTGAGTGAACAATTTGCGTTTCTGTTCGATATTCATCGGCGACGGCAATGCCTGATTGCCATCGCGCAAATCTACGCTACACCACTGCGGTGCGGCCTCAATCTGTCGATCTGGCCAGCGCCGCGCCATCATTGTGGGTCGATCGCTGCGTGCGTATTTGCGAAAATTAAATGTGTTCATGTGCTGCTCCTGTGCCAAAAAAATAAATGGCGGCATAGTCAGGAGCCGATGTGCACCGCCGTTAATTCATGGCACACCGGCTGTGGCGCAGTCGCAGCAGTAGGGCGGCCAGAAGCTTGGCGAAGAGCGATGGTTTGATGGATACAACGAAAATAGTCATGTCAGCGATCGAGTAGGTGAACAAAAAAACCGAAAAAGCACAGGCCCTGCGTTATAGAAATAGCAGGGGCAGTCGATCGCTTTTGAGGAGGGTGTTCGGTTTCATGGGGTCAAGACTAATTGTCTATCTCCGGTTGCGTCAATCGATTTTCTCGATCAGGACGATAGCGGAGCGTCTTGCAAAGATGGATCTGTAGTTGGGTCGGTAGCGGCAGAGGAGTTTTCGCTTTCTGCATCGTGCTCAATTTCTTCGCTTGCAACGGCGCTGTCGTTGGTGGCCTTATCAACGATGGGGTTGCCTTTCGCATCTAATTCGCATGCTATTGCTTCTGCGCGCAAATAAATATCGCGCGAGCTGACTTCGAACACAGTGTTGATAGCTTCGTCTTTATGCGGTGTGCGGAGGAGAGTGTGGCTATCGCTGCCATCAACCCATTCCTGCTGCTTGTTGAGATATTGTCCGAGTTGGTTCTTTACAACAAAAACGCTGGTCATATTTCTGCAGATGTTTGGTAATCAAGACCGCGCGATTCTACTCGAACACCGTTTCGATGCGATAGCCGGCTGTTAATGGTGCGTCCGTTTTGGCTGAAGAGTTTCGAGTTCTTGCAAATAATGGCGGCGCAATTGCAATTCACGCGCTACCGCACGCAGCTGATCGTCATCCACCGCGCGGGTTGATGCGAGCTCCCATAGCTTACGGCTACAAAGATTTTTAACGTTTAAATGAGTGGCTTGATTGCTCATTGATTTACCCCGGAATACAGATTCGAGAACGTGTCTCCATGATTATTAAAAATGCATGTTGCAGGTTTATGACTGAGCACTGCAAATCCGGTTCCATGCTTAACGAACCAAGGTAGTAGGGCGGGAATCGCTTAACTCGACTTCGCTTTTTATCCGACTTGTTCTTTTAGCTCTTCGTCATTAAGATGGCGGCCCGCTGTTGAGCGAGCCTTCGGAGAGGTGGCAGAGCGGTTGAATGTACCTGACTCGAAATCAGGCGTGCGTGCAAGCGCACCGAGGGTTCGAATCCCTCCCTCTCCGCCACATAACCCAAGACAAAACGCGTTCTCCTAAGCCCGATTTTCTACAAAGCTGTTACCTAAACCGAACTTGGTGACGCGCAAATAATTATCCGTAACATATCGATATTTTTCCGGCCCCAGTTTTGAGTTGGAGCCGGATCGATCATGATTGGGGAATCTGCCATCCAATCGTTTAGCGCCTACAGGAGCTCGACCACCTCGATCAAGTTTCCTTCGATGTCCTTGACGAAAGCATACTTGACGCCGTGTTCGGGGTCCGGCGTGACCGGTTCAACGAGCACACCGCCAGCCTTGCGAGCTTTCTCCACGAACTGATTTATATTTGGGACGATGAAACCGAGAATGACTGATTGAGATGGGGGGCGCCGCGCGTCCAAGAACTTCGTCAGCGTAAAGGTGCCCGTTCCGGGTGGGTCGGACCGAAAGTGGACTTCGCGGATGGGGTGGCCACCGATCTTAGCGTCACCGCGGCCTTCCTCCTCGAAACCGCACAAGGCGCGATAGAATTTGGACATGGCGTCGAGATCTTCGACTACCAGCTTGGTAAAACCGAGCGGGATCGGCTTCACAAAATGCTTGTCGCCGCTTTGCGTATGGGCTGGGTTGGCCGCAGTCGACTGGGCCTGGGCCGGGGTCTGAGCGGTAATCCAGATCGCTGCTATTGCGGTAAGAAGTACGCCACTTTTTGTAGATCGCATCATTATTGGTCCCTTAAACGCGAGTCGATGGAAGGGGTGCTAGGCTGGCCCATTAATTGAAGCTCGTCAACTATTCACTCTGCTTCCCGGAGGCTTTTACGGAAGTTGACAGGCGTCAACAGTTGGGCTTAAGCTGCCCGCTGATTTGGATGGCCCCTTTGCCCGTCAGGCATGTGCGATGGGTGCGTCCGTACCCTCCCCCTCGTTTGAGACGAGCACGGCTGAATAGAGAGATCGACCTATGCGCTGGAAGTTGAGAACTTGCATGACTGCCCTGCTCGCAGGAGCAATTGCATCGCCGGTGTTGGCGGCAGATTTTCCGCAACCGCTACCGACCGAGGAAGTGGGGCGTTCGGAAACGCTTCCGGAAAAGTATCCGGCCAGTTGGGTTTTCCTTGGCGACACGTATTATACGAGCATGATCGACGCGCGCGGCGTCATCATCGATACGGCGGGAGAAAACCGCAACCTGAAAGGGCAATTTTCGGCCGCTCAGATGGGCTCGATCGTGCCGTCGACGAGTCGCGGTGAAATCTACACTAGTGAAACTTACTACTCTCGCGGGTCGCGCGGTGAGCGCACCGATGTGCTCACCATTTGGGACATGAAGACGCTTGCCCCTAAAGGGGAAATTTTGTTGCCGGGCGGAAAGCGCGCCCAGTTAGCGTCTATGAAAAACAGCATGCAACTCACCAACCAATCGAAGTGGGCGTTGGTGTTCAACTTTACGCCGGCGGCATCAGTCACGATCGTGGATCTTGATCGGAAATCGGTCCTGGCTGACGTCGATGTTCCAGGCTGCTCCGTGATCTATCCGACGGGTCAGCGCGGCTTCTCGTCGCTGTGCGCGGATGGCACCATCGCCAGCATCGTGCTCGACGAGAAAGGTCGGGCAGTCAAAACGGTTTCCTCCAAACCATTCAACGATATCGACAACGATCCGATGTTCATGATGCCCGCTATGGTGGGAAAAACGGCGTGGTTCGTGACGTTCATGGGTAATTTCAAGGCGATAGACCTTTCGGGTGATGTCGCTCGAGTGGTTGGTGGCTTTTCGATCAAGAAGCCCGTTGAGGGTGGGATGCCGGAATGGCGGCCCGGCGGATATCAGTTGATCGCTTCCGATCCGGCGGGACTGCTCTACGTCCTGGCCAACCCTTGGGGTCGCAATGGCAGCCACAAGGATGGCGGCAATGCCGTATGGGTGGTCGATCCCGTGAAGAAGGCGCTGATCCGAACGATCCCGCTCAGCAACCATTCCATATCGCTTGAGGTCACTCGCGAGGCGAAGCCGTCGTTAGTGACCGCGCGCGCGGATGGCAATCTGGACATTTACGATGCCGCGACTGGCAAGCTGAAGCGCTCGATCTTCGGTGTCGGCTTGGCGCCCACGACCATAACGGCAGTGCAGTAATGGAGCAAATCGGCGCTGCCGTGGCGATCTTCCTTGCGTTGGTGCTGATCAGCGCTGCGATCCACAAGCTTTATGCCCGCGAACGGCTGGTCTTTGCGACGTCGCGCCTTTTGCGTGTTAACGCAGGATTGGCCTTGCCGGTCATGTTGGGTGCAGCCGCACTGGAGGCAGCCGCAGCACTTGCGCTAGTTATCTCGCAAACGCGCACAGTGGGCGCCTTGCTAGCCGTCGTGCTCTGGGGAGTGTATTTCGCGGCTCTGACGGCTGCGGCCCGGCGCGGCGAGGCTTTACTGGATTGTGGCTGCAGCTTTGGCGCCCATGCGCAGGGGATTGATCGTTTCGTGCTGTTGCGGCCCTTGTTTCTTGGTGGTTTGGCCCTGTTCGTGGCGGCGCTGCCAAAAGGCTTGGACCCTGTTGCACCTTTCGCTGCCCTCGCGTTTTTCACTGCCTATCTGGCGGCAGGCGAGCTCGCCGGCGCCTGGAGAACCGCTCAATGAATTCGTTATTAATGGCATCCCAGGTTTTGCTCTGGGTCGGATTTGGAGTGCTGGCGATCCTGATCGCTGCATTGGCGCGTCAGGTTGGCGTGCTTCACGAGCGCATCGCTCCCGCCGGCGCGCTTACCCTCCATCAAGCGCTCAAGCCGGGCGATAAGGCTCCCGACCTGAGTGTCGCGACACTCGGCGGACGGGACGTCGTAATCGGAGGATCGCGTCCGGGGCGTAGCCAGCTGATCTTCTTCCTTTCGCCCGAGTGCCCGCTGTGCAAGTCGATGCTTCCCGTCCTCAAGTCGGCTGCGAAGGCTGAGCGGAACTGGATCGACATCGTGCTGGCCAGCGACGGCGATGCGGCGGACCATCGTCGACTGGTCATGGCGGAAGGGCTCGAAGGTTTTGACTATGTCTTGTCGGAGCAGCTCGGCCGCGCCCTTGGCGTTTCGAAATTACCTTATGCCGTGTTGATCGGCGAAAATGGCCTGATTGCCTCGATGGGCCTAGTCAATAATCGTGAACATCTGGAAAGCCTGTTTGAAGCCAAGGAGCGAGGGGTAACCTCGATCCAAGACTTCATGGCGAACCGCTGAAGAGGATAATTGTATGTCGCAACTGGACAAATTCGCCGAGCTTCTGACGCGAAAGGTGGCTCGGCGCACATCGCGTCGGAGCCTTTTGACCCTGATCGGTGGAGCCATCACCGGCGCCGCACTCATTCCGGTTCTGCCGGTATCGCGCGCAGCCGCGCAAGGCCACGATGGGGGCAATAGCGTGGCCCCTCAGTCGACCGGTAACCCCCAAGATCCGGGTGATATAACTAAGTGCAATTACTGGCGCTATTGCGCAATTGATGGCTTTTTGTGCTCCTGCT
>CBFHCK010000127.1:0-7176 GCA_965653955.1 uncultured Spongiibacteraceae bacterium | reverse complement strand
TCTTGCCGGCGAGTTCGCCGCGGGCTGTGGCCAGCAGCAACTCAAGCAGGTCGGTAATCACATGCTGAAGTGGGGACTGCGCGACGATACGATTGCGTTCAAACGTTTAATGGCGGGAGAGGTGCGGCGTTTTTCGACAGTGCCGGTAAATCTACTCAGCGAAAGTCGCGAGCGGGTCATCGATGCGATTACGACCGTGCTGGCTTCGTCAAGCGAACCGCCGTTAGCGGTAACCGATAAGCGTTTCGCGGCGATGCAGTTTTTGGAAATGGTAATGGGGCCGGCGAACCAATGCGCTTATTACGGAGCGCCAGCGCCGAGCGAACGTGCTCGACGCGCGTATATCGATAACGTCATTCAATTGTTTTTGAATGGTTGCCGATTCAGTTCGCCGTAAATCATTAGCCGACTAATACCTTTAACCATTGCGCGTAACGTTCCGCGCTGCTCGGATATTTCGGGTGCGTGTAACGCGTGGCAAGCAGTGTTTTGCCATTACTATCGAATTGCGTGCAACCGATGAATTGCATTTGCTCGGCGTACGCCTGGCGCTGAGCATCGGGGACGGTTTTGTAGGGCTCGCTTGACCAGATGCCGGCAGCGCGCAAGCGATCGATAGCCGGCTCGATGGCCGCCGCGTCGGCACCGCGTTCAGCGGCAAGATACAAGCTGCCATTGGCCTTGTCGGCAGCGTCAAAATAAAAATCGTAGTTGTGAACGATATATGCGCCCAAATTCATGAATAACTCTCCTAAACACAGAACTAAACGACTCAAAGGCTGGCGCAGTATAGGAACGCGAACACCGCTTCGGCATGACTCATTTCGATGAGAGGCGTTAATCGATGATCGAAAAACATTGATCGATGCGGTGCATGCTGGCGTTTTCGGGTTGTTCGATCTGTTCAGCGCACAAGCCACACCCTATAATCAAAAATCATTCTCATTTAGGCTTTTGTTAATGCTTCTCTGTGATTTGCCCTTCGGCCACGCTGCCACCATTGAACGCATCGAGGAAAAACGCAGCGCCGATGCGATTGCCGGTCGTCTGCGCGATCTCGGTTTTGTCGCTGGCGAGCCGGTGCGGATCGTCGCACGCGGTTTGATCGGCGCAGATCCAGTCGTCGTGCAGATTGGTTTCACGCGGTTTGCGTTGCGCCGTGCTGAAGCGTCGCGTGTGGTCGTCCAGCCGGCGGCGGCATAACGATGAATATGTCGATTCCCGTCCAAAAAATGGCTGAGCATATTGCTCTGGTCGGCAACCCCAACTGCGGCAAGACCGCGTTGTTCAATCTGCTCACCGGCAGCCGCCAGAAGGTGGCGAATTACGCGGGCGTTACCGTCGAGCGCAAGGAGGGGCGCTGCACGCTGCCGTCAGGGCGCGCGATTCGCATCCTTGATTTGCCTGGCGCTTATAGTCTGAGCGCAACCAGTCTCGATGAAGAAATCACGCGCGATGTTTGTCTCGGTCAGCGTGAAGGCGAGGCAAAGCCCGATCTGATCGTCTGCGTGGTCGACGCCACCAATCTGCGTTTACATTTGCGTTTCGCGTTGGAGTTGCGCCAGCTCGGTCTGCCGATGGTCGTCGCGCTGAACATGATGGATGCCGCGGCGCGGCGGGGCATCAGCATTGACGTGGCGAAGTTGGAGCACGCGCTCGGCGTACCGGTGATCGAAACTGTTGCCGTGCGACACGGCGGCGGCGCCAAGTTGCTGGAAGTACTCGACGGACCGATTCCATCGATGCCGGCACCACTGGCAGCCGATGCCGATCTGCATGCCAGCGTTCGCGATCTGCTGCGCGATGCCGTGGTGGTACCGCGTCGTACCGCCGTTATCGACGATGCGCTCGATCGCTGGGTACTGCATCCGGTGGGCGGTCTGCTGATTCTCGCCGTCGTGATGTTCCTGATGTTTCAGGCCGTATTTTCGTGGGCGGCACCATTAATGGATGGCATCGATGCCGCCATTGGTGCGCTGGGCGGGTGGATCGGCGATGTATTGCCCGATGGTTTGTTGCGCAGTTTGCTGGTCGAAGGTGTGATCGCCGGTACCGGCAGCGTATTGGTATTTCTGCCGCAAATTCTGTTTCTATTCCTGTTCATTCTCGCGCTCGAAGAATCGGGCTACTTGCCGCGCGCGGCGTTCCTGCTCGACCGCATGATGGTCAGCGCCGGCTTGACCGGCCGTTCGTTCATTCCGCTGCTGTCGGGTTTCGCGTGTGCGATTCCGGCAATCATGGCGACGCGGACGATTCAGGACGAACGCGATCGTCTGGTGACGATTCTGGTGACGCCGTTAATTACCTGCTCGGCGCGACTGCCGGTATACACGCTGTTGATCGGTGCGTTCATTCCACAGCAGAGCGTATTCGGTCTGTTCAATTTGCAGGGCGTGGTGCTGTTCGGTCTTTATTTCGGCGGTGTGTTCAGCGCACTGCTGGTCGCCTGGGTGATGAAGCTGCTGGGCCGCGATCGCGGCGCGGAGCACACGCTTTTGCTGGAATTACCGTCGTATCGCGTCCCGCATCTACGCGATGTCGCCATCGGTCTGTGGGAGCGCGCCAGTATTTTTATCAGTCGGGTCGGCACCATCATTCTGGCGTTGAGCGTACTGCTGTGGTTTCTGTCGAGTTTTCCGGCACCGCCGCCGGGTTACACCCAGCCGGCGATCGATTACAGCCTGGCGGGGCGCATCGGCCACGCGCTGCAATATGTATTCGCGCCGATCGGCTTCAACTGGCAGATTTGCATCGCACTGATACCGGGTCTCGCCGCGCGTGAAGTCGCCGTCAGTGCATTGGCGACCGTGTATGCGTTATCGGCGGCATCGGATAACGCCGCCGCACAGCTCGCGCCGCTGATTTCGGCGCAATGGTCGCTGCCGACGGCGTTGTCGCTATTGGCGTGGTACGTATTCGCGCCGCAATGTCTGGCCACGCTTGCGGTGATTCGTCGAGAGACGAACTCATGGAAGATCGTTGCGATCGCAACCGGTTATTTGTTCGCCTTGGCCTACATCGCCGCGTTCATTACTTATCAGCTCGCGAGTCGCTGGTTATGACGCGCCCGATTATGAAGAGTGCGAAGTTGTGAATAGCTGGTACGACCTTGCGCAATGGCTCATCGTCATCACGGCGGTGCTGATAAGTGCGTTATATATGTTGGGTCGTATCGTACCGGGCTGGCGCGTTGCACTCGCCAATCGTTTGCAACAATCGCGTTATCCGCGCTGGGTAAATGGGGTTGGGGCGCGTATCGCGGGAGGCGGTGGATGCGGTAGTGGTTGCAGCAGTTGCGATAGTTGTCCCGCGAACTCGTCTTCGTCGAAAAAATAAATCCGTAAAAATCTTATCGAATTAAATACATCTGGATGCGGCTGCGGGTTTATTTGTCGGTCCCGCGCTAAAACAAAAACGCCCGCAGCGAGGCGGGCGTTTTTTGAATAAGCAGCGAAATCAGCCGCGTTTATCCAGCGCGGGATAATCGCGAGTCGTTGCGCCGGTGTAAAGCTGGCGCGGGCGACCGATTTTGTAGCTGCCGCTGATCATTTCGTTCCAGTGCGCAATCCAGCCGGGAGTGCGACCGAGCGCGAAAATTACCGTGAACATGCTGCTTGGAATGCCGATCGCTTTCAGAATGATGCCTGAATAGAAGTCGACGTTCGGGTACAGTTTTTTCTGAATGAAATACGGATCTTCGAGAGCGATTTTTTCGAGTTTCTTCGCGATGCGCAGGAGCGGATCGTTGTTGAGACCGAGTTCGTTCAGTACTTCGTCTGCGGTTTGCTTCATTACTTTCGCGCGCGGATCGAAGTTCTTGTAAACGCGATGGCCGAAGCCCATCAGCTTGAAGCCCGAGTTTTTATCTTTCGCGCGTTCTATGAACTCCGGAATGCGCGACTCGTCACCGATTTCTTCGAGCATGTTCAGCACGGCTTCGTTGGCGCCACCATGCGATGGACCCCACAGCGCAGCAACACCCGCTGCGATACACGCAAACGGATTGGCGCCGGTCGAGCCAGTCAGGCGCACGGTGGAAGTGGACGCGTTTTGCTCGTGGTCGGCGTGCAGCAGGAAAATGCGATCCATTGCGCGCGCCAGAACCGGGCTGACTTTGTAGTCTTCGCAGGGGTTGCCGAACATCATGTACAGGAAGTTTTCGGCGTAGTTCAGATTGTTCTGCGGATACATGAATGGCAGGCCGATCGAATATTTGTACGCCATTGCAGCGAGCGTCGGCATTTTCGCAATCAGGCGAATTGCCGAGGTTTCGCGATGTTGCGGATTATTGATGTCGAGCGAATCATGATAGAACGCCGACAGCGCGCCGATGACGCCGCACATGATCGCCATCGGGTGCGCATCGCGGCGAAAACCTTTGAAAAAGCTGGTGATCTGGTCGTGCACCATGGTGTGCTTGCGCACGCGCTCTTCGAACGCGACTTTTTGCGCCTGAGTCGGCAGCTCGCCATTCAGTAGCAGGTAGCAGGTTTCGAGGTAATCGGATTTTTCCGCGAGCTGCTCGATCGGATAGCCGCGGTGCAGCAGGACGCCGTTATCGCCGTCGATGAAGGTGATCTTCGATTCGCACGCGGCAGTTGAGACAAAGCCAGGGTCGTAGGTGAAGTAGCCGTTGGTGAGTAGCGCACCGACATCGATTACGTCGGGCCCCATGGTGCCTGAATAAATTGGCAACTCGATTGGCGCCTTTCCATCGATGGCTAGTTTCGCTTTCTTATCGGTCATTGCGGGCTCCTCTTCATCCACTAACTCAATAGGTCATCTACAAACAAAAAATAGGTAACTAGATTTTCAAATGGCATTCGCAGCGCGCGTATGTACAGCAGGGACCGTTGGGGTCGAGCCGTGGCGCGGCATGCAATCGGTGTCGGAACGAGGCGGCCGGCTTCGTGCTTGAAAAGTAGATATGCACGAGGGCGCTAGGACGCGACGCATTATAAAAGCAAAGATCGTGCGCGGGGAACTGAATTCGGGTAATTCGGCTAACGATTCCCATATTGAGCAATTCATGTTCTGGCCCATTAGTTTTCAATTAAAAACGGTGCAAAAAAGGCCTTGTTGTCGCGTTATTACGCCATATTGCCAATTTGTAATTCAAAGTTGATCTGCCTATAATGCGCGGCGTTTTCTGCGTAGTGACAGCCTGTTTCAATGGTGTTGCCGCGTCGAAAGCGAATCATTTCACCGTACGTGTTTCACTTCCATGTAACTGCTCGATGGTTTGTTTCATTCGAAACGAATTGCGCTCGGGCCATAACTAGTGTGATGAATCCGTGAAGACCAAGCGCCCCGTGAATTTAGATCTCGGCACGATTTCGCTGCCGATTACTGCCTATGTTTCCATTCTCCATCGTATCTCCGGCGTCATTTTGTTTGGCGGTGCCGCGATTCTGCTGTGGTTGTTGAGTGTTTCGCTATCAAGCGAAGAGGGCTTCAACAGCACCAAGGCATTATTCGATTCGTTTTTCTGCAAGCTGATTGTGTGGGGCGTGCTGGCTGCGCTGATTTATCACACTGTCGCCGGCATAAAGCACTTGATCATGGATGTTGGCGTCGGCGAGACGCTTGAAGGCGGTGCGCGCGGTGCGCGTATCGTCATTATCGTATCGATTGTACTGATCGTATTGGTGGGAGCATTCATATGGTAACCGCAGTCACTAACCTCGGTCGCAGCGGTTTATCCGACTGGCTGATTCAGCGTGTCACCGCAGTGGTATTGCTGGCATATACCTTCTTTATTGTTGGTGTTGTGTTTTTTGGTCCCGAGCTTCAGTACGCGGAATGGGTCGCCCTGTTTTCGCAAACCTGGGTGCGCGTATTCAGTCTGGCGGCTCTGCTGTCGATTGCTGCGCATGCGTGGATCGGTTTGTGGTCGGTATCGACTGATTATTTGACCGAACGCATGTTGGGTGCGAAAGGCAACGTGTTGCGCCTGATTTTCCAGGCAGTTATCGCGATTGCACTGTTCACCTATGTTGTTTGGGGCATCCAGATTCTGTGGGGTAACCATGGCTAATATTCGTACCATTTCGTTTGATGGCGTCATCGTTGGTGGCGGTGGCGCAGGTATGCGCGCGGCGCTGCAGTTGTCGCAATCCGGTTACAAAACCGCAGTAATTTCCAAAGTATTCCCGACCCGTTCGCACACTGTCTCGGCGCAGGGTGGTATCACCTGTGCGATCGCCAGTGCAGACCCCAACGATGATTGGCGCTGGCATATGTACGATACCGTCAAGGGTTCCGATTACATCGGCGACCAGGACGCGATCGAATACATGTGCAGTGTTGGCCCGGAAGCGGTATTCGAACTTGATCACATGGGGCTGCCGTTTTCGCGTACTGACGAAGGCCGTATTTATCAGCGCCCATTCGGCGGTCAATCGAAGAATTTCGGCGAAGGTGGTCAAGCGGCGCGTACCTGCGCGGCAGCCGACCGTACCGGCCACGCATTGCTGCACACGCTGTATCAAGCCAACCTGAAGAACAACACGCAGTTCTTCAATGAGTGGTATGCGGTCGATCTGGTCAAGAATCAGGATGGCGTTGTTACCGGCGTTATCGCCATCTGCATGGAATCCGGCGAAGTCGTTTATGTGAAATCGAAAGCGACCGTATTCGCCACCGGTGGTGCGGGCCGTATTTTCGCGTCGACTACCAATGCGCATATCAACACCGGTGACGGCGTTGGCATGGCGTTGCGTGCCGGCTTCCCGGTACAAGACATCGAAATGTGGCAGTTCCACCCGACCGGTATCGCCGGTGCGGGCGTGCTCGTCACCGAGGGTTGCCGCGGTGAAGGCGGTTACCTGATCAACAAGAATGGCGAGCGCTTCATGGAGCGTTACGCGCCGAATGCGAAAGACCTTGCCGGCCGCGACGTTGTTGCGCGCTCGATGATCATGGAAATCATCGAAGGCCGCGGTTGCGGTCCCGATGGCGATCACGTTTACCTCAAGCTCGATCATCTCGGTGAAGAAGTACTGCACTCGCGTTTGCCGGGCATCTGCGAACTATCGATTACGTTCGCGCATGCCGATCCGGTTAAAGAGCCGATTCCGGTCGTGCCGACCTGCCATTACATGATGGGCGGTATTCCGACCAATATTCATGGTCAGGCGTTGACCATCGACGCCAACGGCAACGACCAAATCATCC
>CBFHCK010000126.1:0-7205 GCA_965653955.1 uncultured Spongiibacteraceae bacterium | reverse complement strand
CGCGCGCGATGGTGAAATCGCCGCCGCTATTAATTCTCGACGAACCCTGTATCGGTCTCGACGGCGCACACAAAAAACAATTTCTCGCGCTGATCGATCGCATCGCGATGCAAGGGCATACGCAGATTTTGTACGTAAGCCATGTCGCCGAAGAATTGCCGGCGTGTATCGATCAATGGTTGCAGCTGGTGCCGCATGATCTCGGCGGATTTACGGCGGTGGTGGGGGATCAGCCTTAGATAGAGTTTTTGCGTCACCCCTCTGCCTATTGCGCAAAGGGGTGCTGGAAATCAAAACAACTGCTGAAACCACTGCATCACTTCATTCGTCGAGCCGCAGGTGCCGTCGGTGGTAGTGGGCTCGGTCCCTTCGATGAAGGGTATGTAACGCGCTCCCGCGCAATTTTCCGCGCTCAATAATCCGGTTGCTTCGTTTACCCACACGTAATTGACGCCGGGCGGTGCGTCGGAGCTCATTGGCACATGACTCGTTTCCGCCATAAAGCCGAGCCATGCTTTCAACGCACCAGTCGCGCCGCTTAATCCGGTGGGTTTATTGTCGTCGCGCCCCATCCACACGACTGCAAGATAATCGCCAGAAAAACCTGCGAACCATGAATCGCGCAAATCATCAGTGGTGCCGGTTTTACCGGCAACACGCAGATTCGGCAAAGCATTGACTGCAGCGCGGCCGGTACCTTGCTGCATGACTTCTTGCATCGCGTATTGCAGAACATAAACCGCTGCCGGCGAAACGGCTTGAATCGGTTTTTGCGGATAACGCGCGAGCGCAATACCTTCGTTATCGGTAATCGTACGAATACTGCGTAAACCCGCGCTGACACCCTGCGCAGCAATCGTCTGATACATCACCGCAACTTCGAGTGGTGATAGCGCACCCGCGCCGAGAAATACCGATGGCACGACCGGCAATTCGCGCTCGATGCCAAGACGCTGAATCGTTGCCAACACTTTCGGCACACCGAGATCGACACCGAGCTTCACTGTCGCCGCGTTGTAGGATTCCGCGAGCGCTGTATGCAGCGGTACTTCACCATGAAATTGTTTATCGTAATTTTTTGGCTGCCAGCGACCGCCCGGCACTTTGATATCGACAGGCGTATCGCTCAATTTCGAAATCAATGTATAGCGCTGACTTTCAAGCGCACTGAGATACACAGCGGGTTTCGCCAGCGAACCCATCGGGCGCACGGCGTCGAGTGCACGGTTGAAACCGGCGAAATGCATTTGGCGGCCACCGACTACCGCGACCACTTCGCCGCTGACAATATCGGTGACGACCATCGCACCCTCGAGGCCTTTTTCTTTCGGATCGAGCTGCTTGAGCGAGCGGGCAAGACTACGCTCCGCATGCCACTGCACTAATGGATTGAATGCGGTGAAAATGCGCAGCGCGCGTTCCTGTAAATCGCGCTCCTGATAATCGCGGCGCAATTGCCGACGCACCAGATCGAGGTAGGCGGGATGCAAACTGTCTTGCGCATTGCTTTTTGCGAGTCCGAGATTGCGTTTGATCGCCGCGTTGTATTCGGCCTGATCGATCAGCTGCGCATCCGCCATCATTTTTAAAACGAGATCGCGCCGCGCCTGCGCACGCTCCGGCTTGCGCCACGGATCGTATTGCGAAGGACCTTTTACCAATCCGACCAGCATCGCAATTTGATCGCTGCGCAATTCATCGACCGGCCGATTGAAATAATGCCGGCTGGCGAGCGCAAAACCATGAATCGCGCGCGGCCCTTCCTGACCTAAATAAATCTCGTTCAAATACGCTTCGAGAATGGTGTCTTTGCTGTAGTGATATTCGACAAGAATCGACATCACTGCTTCATTAATTTTGCGCCATAGCGAACGTTCATTGGTGAGAAAAACATTTTTCACCAGCTGCTGGGTCAACGTACTGCCGCCCTGCACTGCATGGCCCGCACGCAAATTCGCAAATGTCGCGCGCAAAATGGCACGGGGCGATAAACCAAAATGATCGTAAAAATTGCGGTCTTCAACTTGTAAAAGCGTTTTCGTCAGCAGTGGCGGAACTTCATTTAATTGCACCAGTACGCGATCTTCGCTGGTGGTGAACATACTGCCGAGCGAAGCCGGTTCGAGTCGCGCCAAATCGATCGCTTTATCGTTGCCGTCGCGCAGCGATACCACGCGCTCATCCGAAATCATGACTTGCAGTTGCTGTGCGGGCTCGCTGCCATCTTCAAACGCAAACGCGCGACGATAAAGTTTGAACGTGCCGCCCTGCCGAATTAAATCGCCCGGTTGCTGCAAACTGCTGCCGCGCCGGTAGCCGAGCAAATCGAGTTCGCGTTGGAAATCTTCCGGATCGAGCGGCATTTCCGGATAAAGGTGCAACGCACGCGCATACACCTGCGCAGGCGCTTGCCATAAGCGCTCGGTCAATTGATTGCGCACGCGCGCATCGAGATAAACCGCGACGACGGCAAACAGCACAGCGCCCACCAACGCTAATTTCAGCGACCAGCCGAGCCAGAATTGCCAGCGCCGATAAAACGGTTTGCCAGAGGATTTACGTTTGCCGGATTGGGTTTTACGACTGACCATGCGTTTGACGAACTCGATGAGTATTTGCTGCGGAAAAACTGAAGTTGGTAAAAAAGTCCGGCGGTGGCGATAGGATAAAAATTGCAATCACCCCGGCGGCAAGGATAATAGTGGCCCCCGCCCCTTCGGAAAAGCCTTTTTATGTCGAAACGTTACCACGTCTATGGTATTGGCGCCGCGCTCGTCGATACCGAAATCGAAGTCACCGATAGCGATCTCGCCAAGATGGCGGTGGAAAAAGGTGTAATGACACTGGTTGACCAAGCGCGTCAGGCGGAATTGATCGAACATCTGAGCGGTCATCTAGTGCATTCGAAACGCGCAAGCGGCGGTTCGGCGGCCAACACGATTATCGCCATCACACAATTCGGCGGCCGCGCGTTTTATTCGTGCAAAGTTGCCGCCGACGATAACGGCCGCTTTTATCTCAACGATCTGCAAAACGCCGGCGTCGATTGCCATGCCGATAAAGAGCACGAGCACGGCATCACCGGCAAATGTCTGGTGATGATTACGCCCGATGCCGAACGCACAATGAATACCTATCTCGGCATCAGCGAAACATTATCCGAACGCGAGCTCGCACCCGAGGCCATTGCCGCCTCCGAATATGTTTATCTCGAAGGCTACCTGGTTACATCGCCGACCGGTCGCGCAGCCGCGATTCGTGCCCGCGAAATTGCCGAACAGCATGGCGTCAAAACAGCACTGAGCTTTTCCGATCCTGGCATCGTTACGTATTTCCGCGATGGATTGCGCGAGATGCTCGGCGAGCGCATCGACCTGCTCTTTTGCAATCGCCACGAAGCGCTGAGTTGGGCGCAAACCGACGATCTCGACATTGCGATGGCGGAATTGAAAAAAGTTTCGCGTAATTTTGTTGTCACGCTCGGCGCCGATGGCGCGATTGCATTCGATGGTACGACGCTGCATAACATCGCGCCGTTCAGCGTGAAGGCAATCGACACCAACGGTGCGGGCGATATGTTTGCCGGCGCGTTTTTATTCGCCATCACGCAAGGCCACGACTTTTCGACCGCAGGTAAATTGGCGAGCCGCGCATCGGCCGGCGTTGTATCCGATTACGGACCACGCATGACGCGCGAACAACAGCAGGAATTGCTAATGGAATTAGCCTTCAGATAAAACAGGCGCATAAACGAAACGCAAGAAAAGGCCGCGCTCTTTTTAAAAACGAGCGCGGCTTTTTTATTTATACCGCGATCAGAATTTAAAATTGACGCCGAGCGTTAAGCCGGTAATTTCTTCGCCATCGCTGTCGTACAAGCTCGCGTATTCGAGCCCGGCCGATACTGCATGGCTAAACGCGTAATCGACGCCGATGCCGTACGAAATATCGCTATCGGATGTCGTGTCGTGCACGCCGCCACCGCTCAATTTAATTTTCGCGTGCGTGGCGCCGAGCAGTGCATAGGGATAAAGACCGACGGTTGTCGGCAGCCCTGCTTTTAAATACACGCCGTAGATATCCTCGACTTCGACTTTCACGCCGCTGATACGATCATCGTCAACGCCAAAACCTAGCCGCGCTTCGGCTGCAAGATATTCGTTCAGTTGAATACCGCCGCGCACGAACAGCGAATCGAGATCCGCATCCGAGCGCACATTGTTGCTCTCGAGCGTCAGTTCCGAATAGCCGCCGCCCAGGTAGAAACCGGGCTCGGCAGCCGATGCATAAAGCGGGGTTAACAGGCTCGACGAAACGAGTAATGCGAGGGTTGTTTTTTTCATTGGTGCTCTCCTGTCGTAATGAATCGAATCGCACAAACGGCAGTGCGATCCACGTCGCAGAAGCGACCCTGGCACCATATCAAACGAAGCGGGAGAGAATAAGAGACGCAACGCACAAGAAGTGCGTTGCGTGCGAGGGAATTGCGGGGAATTACTTCAGCAAAAAGTCACGCAAACGATTGTCCGAGAACATCCGCACCAGTGTGTCCGATAACAACTCATTGACGTATTGCTCGTTGTCTTCCGCGTCCGGACGCCCCACCGAGCGGCGCTCGCTCTCCGACTGATAACGGCCACTGAACGTGTCGCCCTGCTTCGCCACATCCGCGCGCAATACCGCAGTTAACTTCACCGCATTGCCAACGGGTTGTTCGATCGGCTGATAAACCAGGCTTTCGATGACGATATTCAATTGCAGCGCGTTGGCATCAGGGCTGTTCACCACATAACCCTGTGAGGCCAGCAAGCCATTGGCGGCGCGCGTTAACGCTTGCTCGATGTCGTTGCCGATCGTAATCGTCGCAGTCGAGCCATAAACGCCACCGAGCGAACCAAGGGTTTTGCTTTGCCGCTGATCGGACGCGCTGACGATAACCGGACGACCATTACCGACGGCATCGCCGGAAATGGACAGCGTCGGCTGCACGTAAAGACGCTGCGGGCTTTGCGCGCAGGCGGTCATCAATACGGCGAGCGCCGCCAGCACGAGTTGTCGGGAAAAAAACATTTGCCGAACTTGATTGCGAATCATCGATAGCAGTCCTGTGTAATTATTAACCTGGCATCTAAATACATCTTCGTGATGTATTTAGATTTCGCGGCTAACGCCGCAGGAAACGCATCCGGCAACTGCTCCTGCGTTGCTCTACCTCCTGCATCCATGCAGTCGCCTGCGTTCGTTATTGCGCGGGCTGCGTGAGGTTCGTTTGCACCAGCGTACTGCGCAGATCGTTGACCGCCGCATGAGCGCGCGCCGTATAAGATGCCATGACCAGCGAATGATTAGCCAGCAGACCGAATCCGCCTCCATTCAATATCAGCGGCGCATAGACAGGCGTCTGCGCCTGTTCGAGATCGCGAATCGCTTCGCGCAGCAACGGCAGCGCATTGCGTTGCGTCAACACCGTCGCGTAATCGATCTCGGCGGCGCGGAGAAAATGCAGCAACGCCCAGGTGCTGCCGCGCGCCTCAAAAAACACATCATCGATCTTGCCGGCGGGTGTTAGCGGAATATCGACCGCAGTTACTGAGGACCGCACCAGCGGATTTTCCTGCGGCCGCACACAGGCGCTGAGTCGCTGCGATAAATTGCCTAGACGCGTCGCCACCTTATCGAGCCACAGGTCCAGATTCGTGCTGCTGGCATCGAATATGGCGCGCTCATCATTCGTTCCCTGCAAGCGGGCGAGATAGTCGCGCAGGTAATCGATCGCATCGCGGTACTGCGATTCGGACGACGGCAACGTCCAACTTTTGTGCGAGAAATTAAGTCGCGGCTCGGCGCGGCCCAGCGCTTCGTCTTCGGAAAGGGTTATCGTCTCGGCGACCGAGTTGAGCTGCGAGCGGCTGGTCGATTCGCGCAACACTCGCGTCAGGTCGCGCGCCTGCATCAATGCGCCGTACTCCCAGCTCGGCATGTTGTCGAGCCAACCGCCGGGCGGTGCGATGTCGTTGGCCAGCAACCCGCCGGGTTTATCGAGCAGCGTTTCGAGCACCTTGATCAGCGTGGCTGTCGTCGTCGAACCGCTCGCAAAAGGTGCGGTTTGTTTCGGCATCAGGCGGCGCGCCGCGTCCGTCACGACAAACTGGACGGGTTCGCGGCTCCAATAAATGCCAAGCGCGATCGTGACAAACAAAGAAGTGAGCACCGCCGCCACAGCAATGCGGTAAGAACGGGGATCGCCGATATGTTCGCGTGCCTCCTCGCGCCACTCCTCGGCACGACGCGTCAGTTGCCACCAGCTCATAGGGTTGCTCCGGCAATCAATGCGATGCTCCGGCCGCGCCGGTCATTTTCACAACCGGAAGCTGCGCGGAATACGATTTACCACGCTCATCGAACAGCGTGATCGATACCTTGTCGCCTGCGTGTAACGTGCGCTTCAAGTTGATCAGCATCAAGTGATAACCGCCGGGCGCGAATTCCACCTGCCGCTGCGCGGGAATTTCCAGCCGCGATACTTTCGTCATTTGCATCATGCCGTCGGTATGTTTATGCATGTGCAGCTCAGCGGTTTGCGCGCTATCCGAAATCGCGGCGATCAAGGCGATGGGCTCTTTGCCGGTGTTCATTACCTTCATGAAGGCCGCCGTCGTGCTCTGCCCGGGGGGCATTTCGCGCACGTAACCTTCGCGTATTTGCAAGTCGCCCGCCCATACCGGCAATGCCAGTACAAGTGCCCACAGCAGACCCCATCGCTTCATCGAGTTAATCCTTTTGCCTATTGATTGCCGCGAGTTAGTTGTTGATTAACGAGAGTTAATTGTCGTCGCGAGCGCTTTCCATTTATGGTGGAAAGCGCCGGAACTATACCAGCATAGCTAGAACTCACCGGTTTGCCGGCAGGCCCCGTAACGATGAGCCCAACGCGGGAGCTGTTTCACAATTGCTCCACTCAAACGCCTAAAAAGTAGCTCGCCATGCGATTGAAACAACAAGCAATTGCAGGGCTTCCACTACAATCAGGCACAAATCCACTGCCGCTCGCCGGCCGCTCCAGAGATTGCTTCGCTTATGTCTTCGTTTAGTTTGCATCGACGCGCCATGACACTGCTCGCTGCTCTGTTCTCGACGCTGATGCTCGTCGCTGGCGCACAAGGCGCCACCGACCCATTCAAATCGACAGTGACGACCAAAGACGA
>CBFHCK010000125.1:0-7229 GCA_965653955.1 uncultured Spongiibacteraceae bacterium | reverse complement strand
CAGTTTATCGTTGGTGACGGTATGTTCACGTATTGCCGCATCGGCAAATTGAGCTATTTCTTTATTCGATGATTTTGTTTTAGCCAATTTCGACATTTCGATCACTGCCAATCCAATGGCCATCGCATTTTCAGCAAACGATTGATCGGTAAGTTCTGCTTTTAGCGGTCCATCCATCGGTAGCACGTCAGTGCTTTTTGGTATCGCCGAATTCGGCGGAGTTTGTGCCAATGCTATCGATCCGCTAACAGTCAGGCAGATGGCCATAACAATCTTTGGCAGATAGCCGCGTTCTGCGACTCTATATTCTTTCATTCGAATGTCCTCGATTGCCGATAAGATGCATCCAACATTTTCACTGTCTATTTTTAATATTTTTTAGGCAAATAATATGCCGCGCAGAATTGAATCACGCGGTTGCTTTTGCGTCGCGCAATAAAAGTGCGAAGGGATAAGGCGCAAAAAGATCTCGACAGCTTACAACGGTGTCCACGCTCTTAACGTTGTGGTCGAGCAGGGGGTTAAGCCACGGACTCGATGAACGAAGCAGGGGCTTGGGTAAATGAATGAGCGTATTTCGCCATTGTTCTGGCGACACGGCGGGTTGTTTGCGCACACCCAGAGAGGCGGGCAGGCGTACCACCGCGACAACCATCGTTAAATTTCCGTGGTTCCTTGCAAAAGCAAACACATGCGGAGCGAGTTCACCGCTAACCGTCAGCGCTTTGTAATCGCCTTGCGCAAACAATTCGGGGGATTGAGCGCGCGCTCGCAGCAGGGTGGCGATCAGATGCTGTTTGATACCGCCGCTGTGCCAATCGGTGAGACGGCTCGATGGGGTAATGCACTCGGCTAGCAAATGGGCTCGGAGATCGTAGTCCACCGGCCGGCGGTTATCCGGATCGACCAAACTGAAATCCCACAATTCGCAACCTTGATATAAATCGGGAATGCCGGGTGTTGTCAGCTTTAGCAGCGTTTGCGTCAGGCTGTTTACCACGCCGGCCGCGGCAATATCATCGATAAATACGCGCAGTTGGGAAAGGAATTCAAATGAATGTTCCGGATCGAGCAATGCACGTAAAAATGCAGTGGAGGTTTCTTCATAGTCGGTATTCGGTTCACCCCAGCTCGAAATTTGTTTTGCTTCGCGCAGTGCTTTTACGAGCCAGTTGCTGAGCCTGTCGGCAAATTCGTCCAAGCCATTTTTTTGCGAAATGGATAAATCGAGCGGCCAGGCACCGACGAGCATTTGATACAGCATGTATTCATCGCCCGGCGTCGGCCAGACTCCGTCGCCGGTATGAACTTTCAACGGCGCATTCAATGAGCGCCAGTGCTGCACGGCACGAGCCCATTTTTCCGGAATTTCCGACAGCACGGCCAGACGCGAACGCAGATCTTCACCGCGCTTGTGATCGTGCGTCGCGGTAGCGAGTAGCGCGCGTGGAAAGTGACGTGCCCGGCGTACGCATTCAGCGTGGAAATCAATCGGGTTAATGGCGAATATCGCAGGATTTGAGCCCACCTCATTACGCGATAGCAATTTCCCGTGCCGATAAAACGCTGTGTCTTCGGTCGATTTTGCCGCCAGCGGCGATGTTAATTGCTGGAACCGTGCAATGGCTCGCAGGCGCAGTTTTCGTTGATTGGGGGGCGCCGCCAGCGGCGGTTCGCCCCCAAGCCACAGGTTGAGTAAATCGAGCAGCGGTACGTCGGCACCACGGCAGCGCGGTCGCGCGATAGCAATCGCCTGCGCCATGATTTGATCTTCGGCCGCGCTGCGCCCGCGCGCATCGGCGTATGTCCGATAAATAGGAAACGGAATCAACAGCTCCAGTAACACGCGGCGAATCGCGAGCAGGCTCCAATCGCGAGTATGAAAATTCGCGCGTGCGATACGCTGCAGCGCCAATGCGCAGCTATTCAATTCTGCACCCAGCACTTCTTGCAAAATGCGGCGACGCGCGCGTTGATTTTCGCTTTCGAAATCGGCGCTCCGGCCGCTTACCTGAGTCCATAATTCGGCAAGGGGTTGCTCCCCGCGAGGATCGTGCAGCATTGCCGATACATCATTCATAAAGCTGTAGCCGGTGGTGCCGCTGACATTCCATTCGCTGGGTAAACGTTCCTCCGGCGCCAAAATTTTTTCGACAATGATATAGGGCGGTCCGTTCGGTGCGGAGGCGGGACGATCGCGCATCAATCGCTTTAAACGACGGTGCAGGCGTCGACAGTAGCTCCTTGGGTCCGATAATCCATCGATATGATCGATGCGCAAGCCGTCGATCAATCCTTCACTATAAAGGCGGAAAATTTGCGCATGCACAATTTCAAATGCAGCGGGTTCCTGAATGCGAATTCCCATCAGCTGAATGACATCGAAGAAACGACGCCAATTAATTTCATCAGCTGCATTGCGCCAACACGATAGACGATAATGCTGACGTTCGAGCAATTGATGTAGCAGCATCCGGCTGTTTTCCGTCGCGCCGTTGATTCGTTGCTGCAATGCATCGATAGCCGCTTTTACATTCGCATTCTCGTTGTAGCTGCGCGCCAGCTCCTGACACGCCACCGCGAAGATCTCGCCGCGGCTGCCACTTCCTTCGCGAAAGCGTTTGCCACAGACAGCAGCATCGCCGCCAGCCAGCCGAAGCAATTGCGGATAGGTTGTCGGTGTAATGGGGAATTTATGTTCGTAATATTCCGCCGAGAATTTTCCTTCAACAGAATCGAATACAAATTTTATTTCGTTGTTCATCAGCGCATCGCCGTAGGGAACCCCTAGAAACGGCGCGAGAATTTTATTTTTAAGCGCGGGCTCTGGTACCTCCCAGTCGATATCGAAAAACGATGCATAACGGCTGGCGTGCCCCCATTCGAGCACATCCAGCCAGAGCCGGTTATCGCGATTGCCAATGGCCATATGGTTCGGAACGATATCGACGATGACACCCATATCATGTGCGCGTAGCGTCGCCACGAGTTTGCGATATTCGTCCTCGCCGCCGAGTTCTGGATTGATGCTGCCGTGATCGACCACGTCATAGCCGTGCATTGAGCCGCTACGCGCGGTAAGAATAGGGCTTAAATATAAATGGCTGACGCCGAGCTCGGCGAAGTAGGGGACGCGCCGCGCCGCATCGGCAAAGGTGAATTGTTTGTTTAGCTGTAGACGCGCGGTCGCGCGCGGTACTGTATTCATTCCGTTACTGCCTTCTCGATCCATGCCCGTGCTGTCTGGGGCGCAAGTTGATGAACATTTTCCGTGAGACTCGCATCGACGCCATCGCCATCGCTGGAAAAAATAACGTCGCCGCTTATCGTGTCGAGCGGAGCTGGATCGTTACCAAAATTGGCTGCAACAGTAAGACGATCTCCGTTACCAAGCTGCCATTGAGCTATCACGGACTGCGCGGTGATGGCATTGGCGCCAATGCTGCGACAGCCCACCAGATGCGGGATGATCAGCTCGCGACGCAGCTTCAGCAACTGCCGATGAAAATTCAGGCAGCTCGCGCGCAAGGTATCGTCTGCATCGAAATCAGGCTTCGATTGCTCAAACGTCGAGAGCGCATTTGGGTCGGGAATTTTTTCGCGTTGCGCGGGATCCTGGAATGCGGGGAGCGCAGCGAATTCGCGTCGGCGACCTTCGCGAACCGCGTTGGCCAATTCGTCGTGGAAATCGGTGAAAAAAAAAACGGCGTGCGCGCGCCCCATGGTTCGCCCATAAATAGCAGCGGAATCTGCGGTGACAGTAACAATAGTGTGGCGGCAGCGCGCAGCTTGTCGATATCGGTAAGAACGGTCAGGCGTTCACCGAAAGCGCGGTTGCCGATCTGATCGTGATTTTGCAGGAACAATACAAATGCCGTCGGCGGCAAATGTGCACTCGACGTGCCGCGCACATGCTGTTGCACCGGCGCAAATTCACCTTGATAAGCGAAGCCCTCAGCCAGGCAACGCGCCAGTTTTTGTGCGGGCAGCTCACGATAATTTTCGTAATAGCTGTCGTGCTCGCCGGTCAGTAGAACATGTAGCGCATTGTGGCCGTCGTCATTCCATTGCGCGTCATATAAGCCGCGCGTCTGCTGACTTATGCCATCGCCACGCAAATGTTCGGCACGATTATGTTCATTCTCGAGCATTAAATGGATATGACGGCCTGGCTCAACGCGAGTGCGGATTTCCGCAGCCATTTCGTCGAGCCAGAAGGGATCGCTAATCGCGTGCACGGCATCGAAGCGAAGCCCGTCGAATCGATATTCCTGTAACCAGTACAACGCATTTTCGATAAAAAAGCGGCGTACCTGAGGTTGCGAAAAATCAATTGCGGCGCCCCACGGCGAATGTTTGTCTGGATCGAAAAACGGCGACGCGTAGCTATGGAGGAAATTCCCATCTGGACCAAAGTGGTTGTAAACCACATCCAGATAGACGCAAAGACCGAGACGATGCGCGCTATCGATCAAACGTTTTAATTCATCCGGTGTACCGTAGCTGCTATCGGGGGCGAACGGCAGCACGCCGTCGTAGCCCCAATTGCGCTGACCGGGAAAATCGGCAATCGGCATCAACTCGATGGCCGTGATGCCCAACTCTACCAGCTGCTGCAATTGTTTTTGCACGCCGACAAAACCATCGCTGCATCCCGCGTGCAACTCATAAATCACCATCTCATGCCAGGGCCGACCCAACCAAGTGTCGCACTGCCATTGGAATTTTTTCGGATCGACCACCACGCTGGGATCATGCACATCGCTATCTTGCAGACGAGAAGCAGGATCCGGCACGTCGAGGGAATCGTCGATGCGATAGCGATATCGCGCACCGGCGCCGCATTCGATATCGGTTTCAAAAAAGCCATTTCGGCCTCGTTGCATCGGCGTAACTTGCTCACCATGTACGACTGAAACGGATTGGGCGCTCGGCGCCCACAAGCGAAACCGCGTGCGATTAGGTGCGATTAATTCGGCGCCGAAGGGTAGGGGGTAAATATATTGCGCTGGCATAACTATTCCTCCTCGGATGCATCAGTTTCCGGCGATGCATTACTGCCGGAGTCGTTCTCCATGGCTATAGGTTGAGCGTTCATATCAATGAGTTGTTGCGCTTCGATTTCGGCTACCAGCAATACCAGTGAAAACTCGGCGACTTCGTAGCAGTTATCGTTCAACGGATATTCGCTTAAATCGGCGTCATCGGTATCGGCCAGCACGGTGTAATTCATCGTTGGGGGAGGCAATTTAAACGTGTGCGCCACCGTATCCGAATTCACCAATATGATCATCGTTTCGACACGGCCATTATCCAGCTTGCGCGCGCGACGAAGGCCGAGCAATCGCGCGGTGGTATTGTTCCAGTCATGAATTGCCAATGGATTGCCGCGCTCGTCGAACCACAACAGCGCCGTCATATCGCCGGCGATGGGTGTGTCGCCAGCGCGAAAATACGCGTCGCGCAATTGTGGATAGCGTTTGCGCAACGCGATCATGCGTACTACGAAATCGTGTAAGACGCGCCCGCGTTCGCTGCCGAGCAACGTCCAGTCGAGCCAGCTTAATTCGCTGTCGTGGCAATACGCATTGTTATTGCCGTTTTGCGTTTGTCCGAATTCGTCCCCGGCCAATAGCATGGGCGTACCGTGGGCGACGAGCATGGTCGCGATAAAATTACGAACGATTTTTTCGCGTTGTCGCAGCACGGCCTCATCGTCGGTCTCGCCCTCCACGCCCCAATTATTACTGAGGTTTTCGTCGGGACCGCCGGGGTCATCGACGCCCTCGATATCGTTGTGCTTGCCGTTGTAGCTGACAAGATCGCGCAAGGTGAAGCCATCATGTGCTGTGACGAAATTAATCGAAGCCCAGGGATGGCGTTTGCGATGGTCGAACATTTCCGCGGAGCCTTGCAGCCGTTGCGCGAACGCTCCGCGATAGCCTTCATCGCCGCGCCAATAGCGGCGAACATCGTCGCGAAATACGCCGTTCCATTCGCCGAAACCGGGTGGATGATTGCCGATCTGAAAACCACCAAGCCCGATATCCCACGGTTCGGAAATCAATTTAACTTGCGCGAGTTCAGGATCTTGCAGCAATGCATCGAAGAAACCGCTGTGGGGATCGAAACCGTATGATTCGCGGCCGAGCGTGACACCGAGATCGAAACGAAAACCATCGACATGAAATTCGCGCACCCAGTAACGCAGCGAATCCATCGTGAGTTGAATAACACGCGGATGACTAAAATTCAGCGTATTGCCGCAGCCGGTGTCGTTAATGTAATAGCGCGGGTCATCGGGTAGCAGGCGATAGTAAGAGCTGTTATCCAATCCGCGCAGCGATAGCGTGGGCCCAAGCTCGCTGCCTTCGCAGGTGTGGTTGTAAACCACATCGATAATGACCTCGATACCCGCAGCGTGCAGTTGTTGTATCGCCCATTTAATCTGCCCCAGCGTGTTATCGGAGAGATAGGCGGGGTCCGGCGAAAAGTAGTTGAGTGTGTTATAGCCCCAATAATTCGTCAGATTTTTTTCCAGCAAATATCGATCGCGCGCGAATAAATGAATCGGCATCAGCTCGATCGCCGTTACGCCAAGGCCGCGCAGATAATCGATGCTGGCCTGTTGCCCCAATGCGCCGAATGTTCCGCGATCGTGCTCCAGAAAATTCTGATTTAATTTGCTGAAACCGCGCACATGCATTTCGTAGATCACGGTCTCCGACCAGGGTATGCGTGGTGGTCGATCATTTCCCCAATCGAAATTATCGGTAACTACGATGCCTTTCGGCATATACGCTGCGCTGTCACGGCGATCGAACGATAGATCCGCGCGAGGCGAACCGATTCGGTAAGCATGCAGTGCATCATGCCAGCGCAGTTCGCCTGCGGTTTGACGTGCGTAAGGATCGAGTAGCAGCTTATGCCCATTAAAACGCAAGCCATGCCGTGGCTCGTATGGACCATAGGCCCGGTAACCGTATTGCTGACCCGGCAGTGCACCCGGAAGATAACCGTGCCATACCCCATTGGTGCATTCGGGCATGCTGTGACGCGCTCGCTCGCGGCCGCCGTGATCGAAAATGCAAAGCTCAATTTTTTCGGCATTCTCGGAAAAAACCACAAAGTGCACGCCCCGCCCATCGAAAAAAGCACCGAGTGCATGCTGCGGGGCTGAAATAAGACGGTCTGCCGGCTGATTCATGCAAAATCCATTCGATAATGAC